>NZ_BBAD01000006.1 GCF_001311075.1 Secundilactobacillus similis DSM 23365 = JCM 2765 | reverse complement strand
ATTTAAGCTATAATAGAATCAATCTATTCTATCCAACTCAAAAGGGGGAACCGCCACCATGCCCGACATCTTCAACATCCAAAACCTGAGCTACCACCCAGACAACAAACCGATCCTCACCGACATCAACTTAACCATCCCAACCGGTGCCAACCTCACCATCGTTGGCCCATCCGGCTCCGGAAAAAGTACCCTGTTACGCTTACTAGCCACTTTACTCACACCAACGGCCGGCAAGATCCTGTTTCAGGGCCAACCCCAATCCAGCTACCCGAAACAAACCTACCGCCAACAAGTTTCCTACTGCTTCCAGCAACCGACCCTATTCGGCGATACCGTTCAGGATAACCTTAGCTTTCCATTCGAAATCCGCAACCAAGCATTTGACGAAAAACAGGCGCAACAAGCGTTAGCAACGTTGACCTTGCGCCGGAAATGCTGACGCAGCCCATCACCGAACTCTCCGGTGGCGAAAAACAGCGGGTGGCGCTGATTCGTAACCTGATGTTTACGCCGGAAGTCTTGCTGTTAGACGAAGTTACCGCCGGCCTCGATGCCGATACTAAAGCCGTTGTTCACCGGTTGATCAACCAATACCGAGATCAAGGCGTGACCGTCATTGCCGTCACTCACGACGAAACAGAGATTACGGCCGCCGAGCAACTCATTACCATCAAAGCTGGTCGATTGGAGGATGCCCATGAATAATTTAATTGTTAGCCCCACTGCGCTAGGCTTTGCAATCGTGCTCGTCATCATCGCGCTAGCCATTAACTTAAAGGAAAAAATCGGCCTCGAACGCGATATGGTGATTGGCGTCATCCGCGCCGTGATTCAGTTAACCGTCGTCGGTTACGTGTTGACCTACATCATCCGCGTCGACCGCGTCTGGCTCACCGCCCTCATGGTCGCCATCATCATCTTTAACGCCGCGCAAAATGCCAAGAAGCGCGCCAACGGGATTCCCCATGCATTTCCCATCAGTCTACTGGCTATCGGTACTGCAACGCTACTGACCATCGTGCTCCTCGTACTGGCCGGAGCGGTTAAATTCACGCCGAGCCAAATCGTCCCAATTTCCGGCATGATCAGCAGTAACGTTATGGTCGCGATTGGACTAGCCTACCGCAGCATGAACACCAGCTTCCACGACCAGCGGCAAGGCGTCTTGGAGCGACTCGCACTTGGCGCTAATCTGAAACAGGCCTCCTCCCACATTGTCCGCATGGCCATTCGCACCGGGATGTCGCCAACCATCGACTCCGCTAAAACGGTGGGGATCGTCAGCCTACCCGGCATGATGTCCGGCTTGATTTTCGCCGGCGTCGACCCTACCAAGGCCATCATGTACCAGATCATGGTGACGTTTATGTTGCTGGCGTCGACGAGTATCGGGAGCGTCATTGCGTGTTATTTGACGTACACCCAGTTTTATAATGCGGATATGCAGTTGCGCGTATAAGCAAAACGGCGCCGATAACCAACCTTTTCGTTGGTCATCGGCGCCATTTTTTTGACTGCCTATCACTCACCTAACTATGACTTTTTAGTCAACCGGTAACGCCAAACCATCATCCCAATCAGCACCATCAGCAACAGCCAACCCAAGACTGCTACCCAATGATTTCTGAGAAACTCACCAGTTTGTGGCAAAATACCTTTGCTGCTACCGCTCGTGTAAGCCTGTGGTGCCACCGAGCCTGATGTGCCTGTGCCACCAGTGCCGGTATGCGCTTGTGGATTCGCGCCCGTCATGCCAGTTGTGCCGCTACCATCGTCCGTTGCTGGGCCAACGAGTTCTGGCATCGCTTGGTCATCCTCAGTATCCGTATGCGCTAATTCATCATCCGGATCCGTCGTGTCCGCGCGGTTGTAGTAAACCACCAGCGCTGTGCTTGGATCAACTTGGTGCGCAATGCCGGTTACCGTTAAGCCCGTCCGTTCAGGATTGCCACCCTGACTGGTCGTCGTTACGTAGCCGTCCGCACTGTAATCCGTTTCAGCAATCTGGTAGTGGGCACCATTTGGCACTTCCAGTTTAACGGTTTCGTTGTGTTGCAACGTTACCGTCGCTGTGCCGTGATCGTCAAACAGCATTTCGCCACTGACGTACGTGCCGGTTGCCGTTGTCTTCACCACTTTGACGATACCCGTGATTGGTTGTTGGAGGTGGTCGACTAATTGAACCGTGAAGTCGAACCCACGGTCAGTTTCGCCCGCACTGCCTAGCACCGACTTCGTCAATGAGAGCCAAGCCACTTCTGGCGTTGCTGGCTTGTCGTTGATGAAGGTCACGTGCTTCGTCACATCATCGCCAATCGTGATCTGGCGCGTTTCGTTGCCAGCTGTCACGGCTTCAGTACCGATTCGATGAGTCGTGATGAAGTCCGCTAACGGCGTTTCCGTCACGGTCACCACCCGGTTTTCATCAAGGTTATGAATCGTCAACCGTTCACCCGCTTTAAGTGAAACGGCTAATTCGCCCTTCGTTAAATCCAGCCGAATCGTTGTTGCTGCACCGTTAGCAGCCGTTAAGGTCGCTGCGTGTTGCTGGTTGTAGTCGGTATCCACTTCAACCGCACCATCGGCAGCTTCCCGGTAAGCCGTCACCGTGAAGTCGTAAGCCTGTTGTTCATCCGCTTCAGTCACCGCACCCGTCACCTGTTTTTCAATCGACAGGTCACCAGTTTGAACTGCGTTGTTGAACAACACCGTCATCACGCCATCAGCTGTCAGTTCATGCGCATCCGCTTGAAGGCCCGCCGTCAACTTACCGCCATTTAATGACCAACTCGTTGACATGTTGGCAACTTCCGGATCAACTTCGCGCACTTGGTAAGTGTGTAGTGGTAAGCCGTTGACTACCGCATACTGATTCGCTTTAAGTGCCAAGGTTGCCTGACCCTTATCAAATTCAACCGTGTCCTTGTGGAGCAGTTTATCCGTGCCGCGTTGGTAAATCAGCACTGAGTAGTTGCCGTTAAGGTCGAGGAGGTTGGTTGCGTCTGGGGTCGGTGTTTCAGGGGTTGGTTGCGTGTCCGTCGAAGTTTCATCGCCGACTGGTTGTTCCGTTGTGTCCCCATCGCCATCCTCAGTTTCGGTTGGCTGTTCAGTCGTGTCGCCATCATCAGGTTCTGTTCCATCAGTAGTGGCGGTATCGATTGCTTCGATGATGAAGTCGTAACTTGCATCTTCATCGGCGACTGCACCTGTGACTTGTTTTTCGATTTGAAGTTGGCCATCGGGGTCACGGGTGTTCTTGTAGGAAACAACCCGGTCCTTATCAGCTTGAATTTCAACTTCTGGGTAGTTGTCAGTGGTCAAATCTTCATATTTACCACCAGCACCAACTAACCAGCTGGCTGCTAAGTCGCCATCTTCTTCAACGCGTTCTTTAACTGATACCGTGATACTAGTTGGCAAGCCGTTTACAATCGCACTACCGCCACCTTGAATTTGAAGAACCGCTTTGCCATCCTCAAATGTCAGGTCTGGTTGCTTATCGTTGCCGGTTACCTTATAAGTGTTGCCGTTGACGCGATTTGCATCACTTTCATTTACTTCTAGATCAAACGTATAGGTTGCGTTTAGGTCCTTGTCTAATTGGCTGGCAACGTGTTTGTTAACTTGTAATTTGCCAGTGATCAAGCTGTTCGTGTAAACCACTTTTGGCGTCGTCTTTGCCGTCACCTTTGCTGGTTCAGCTTGATAGTAACCGTCAATTGCAGGAATTTCATCTGAGTTAGCATCTTCCTGTCCAGTCACTGTCCAGCTGGTTGCTAAGCCATCAATCGCCTTTTCACTGACAACGTAGTTACCGAGTGGTAAGCCACTGATAATCAGATACTCGCCAGCTTTTAGTTTGATATTGGCTTCACCATTTTCAAACTCAACTTCGTGATCCGTTGCTTCAGTGTCATCACGTTGTTTGATAACGCCATCGTAAGTCTTGGTTAACTGATTATCGTCCTTCGCTTCGATTTTGAATTCGAAGCTTTGGTTAGTCGTCAGGTTTTTACCAATCTTTTCGATGTGTAGTTTACCAGTAATCAAACTATTCGTGTAAACCACCTTTGGCGTCGTCTTCGCCGTCACCTCTGCTGGAGCAGCTTCATAGTAGCCGCCAACTGCGTCAGTTTCATCAGAGTTAGACCCTTCCTGACCAGTTACTGTCCAGCTAGTTGATAAGCCGTCAGTTACTTTTTCACTGATACATAGTCACCAAGTGGTAAACCGCTGATAACTAGATACTCACCAGCTTTTAGTTCGATATTAGCTTCACCATTTTCAAACTCAACTTCGTGATCCGTTGCTTCAGTATCATCACGTTGTTTGATAACGCCATCGTAAGTGTTAGTTAACTGATCATTGTCCTTCGCTTCGATTTTGAATTTGAAGCTTTGGTTAGTCGTCAGGTTTTTACCAATCTTTTCGATGTGTAGTTTACCAGTAATCAAACTATTCGTGTAAACCACCTTTGGCGTCGTCTTCGCCGTCACCTCTGCTGGAGCAGCTTCATAGTAGCCGCCAACTGCGTCAGTTTCATCAGAGTTAGACCCTTCCTGACCAGTTACTGTCCAGCTAGTTGATAAGCCGTCAGTTGCTTTTTCGCTAACGACGTAGTTGCCGAGTGGTAAGCCCGGGATAATCAGATACTCACCAGCTTTAAGCTTGATGTTGGCTTCGCCGTTTTCAAACTCAACTCCGTAATCAGTTGCTTCATTTTTACCACTTTGTCTGAGTTCGCCATCGTAAATACCGGTTAACTCATCGTTGTCCAAAGCTTTAATCTTGAAATCGAAGTCTTGTTTCGTATTTAAGTTTTCACCAATCTTTTCGATATAGAGTTTGCCATCCGGATGACGGGTATTCTCATACTTAACTACTTCGGTCTTTTCATCCGAAATGGTCACGGTCGGACCGTCGCCATCCTGGTCTTCCTTATCGCCATCGCCAACTTGGTAAGTGGTGCTGAAGTTTGCGTCTGACTTTTCAGTGATTCTGACCTGTACGCCTACTGGTAAGCCTTTAATCAACGCACTTTGATTGTGTCTCAGCGTTAATTTCGCTTGGCCGTCTGCGTTGAACGTCAAGTAAGTCAAATCGTGATTTTCAACTTGATAGACTTTGTCTTTAAGCCGTTCAATATCACTGTTCGTCTCAGCTTCAATGGTGAAGTCGAATTCCCTCTCCGAATCAACTGGGTAACTGCTGAGCACTTTCTTATTTAGCTTCAAGTCGCCATTTGGTAAGGCGTTAGTGAAGATTACTGGTTCAACCGTATTCTTATTTTCAAGTGTAATTTCATCAGCAATCAGATCCTTACCGTCAGCATCGCTAGTTTCCCAAGTTGTTTCGATTCCTTTAACGCCATCAGTATTTGGATTAGTTTCACTCACTGTATATTTCGACGTCAGTGGTAAACCGCCAATCATCGCATACTGGTTACCGCGTAACGTCACTTTAATCTCGCCATCTTCAAAGTTGCCCGTTGCTTCTTTAAGCGGTTGGTTATCGCCAACTTTAAAGACACTTATCGTATACTGACCAGCCGTAATCTGAGGATCCGCTTTTACAGTAAACGTAAAGTTCTGATCCGCTTTAACGTCACCCAAAATTAACTTTTCAAGCCGAATCCGGCCAGTCAGCACGTCCGAGTTACGGTAAGTGACCAACGTGGTTTTATCTGCCGCAATCGTCACTTCTGGAATCGCACTTTCTTCATAATCACCGTTATCGATTGACCAATCAGCCGTTAAGTTCGGGTGGTGGGCTTCTTCCACTTTAAACTTAGTTGCTGCTGGTAAGCCGAGAATCTCAACGTTTTCATTGTGCCGTAAATTCACGGTTGCAATGCCTTTATCGTTAAATTCAACCTCTTCATACCGACCGGTTGCTTTAAATGTTTCGCCGGCAACCGAATCTTTTCCTTCAGTTGCGGTGATGGTAAATTCGAAGTCCTTCTTTTCATTAGCCGAGTCATCACTGATTACCAACTTGTTCAAGCGTAGGTTACCAGTATCGGCTGTATTTTTGAAGAATACCATTACTGAATTAGCCTGGTTTTCGTCTAATTTAAACGGTGCCGTTTCTTTACCAGCTAACGGTTTTTCATTGTTCAGCCAAACGAGCGTGTTATATTCATCCGACTCGCTGACTTCTCGAACGATGAATTGCCATTTGTCGCCCTTACCATCTTGGGTAGCTTTGTAGACTGGTAAGTTCTTTAACGTCACTTCTTTATCACTCGCAATGCCGATCTTGGTACTTACACCATTTTCAAACGTGACTTCATTGCCGTTATCCAGCTTGTACGTGCCGTTGAAATCAGTGTCGACTTTCCTTGCGTCACCAGTTCCTGTCACCGCTTGAATCTCAAACTCAAACTTTTGTTTATCGAGATTCTTAACGGACTTGCTGATCACAAGGTCAGCCTTTTTTACGTCCCAGTTTTTGATGACTGGTCGGTGGCCTTTGAGTGCATCATACGAGTCTTTATCGAATTCGAGCGGTGCCATCTGGCTTGATTCATAACCAGCTGGTGTTGCAACTTCAATCAGACGGTAAGTTGGAAAATCGCCTAACAATTCAAACTGAATTTGACCCAGTTCGTTTGACGTCACAACATCGTATGCTTTACCATCAATATTTTTAGCGTCCGTCCAAACGCCCGTACCATCCCGGTCCCACTGCAACTTAAACTTAGCACCAGCAAGTGGCTTATCAGTTTCACCATCGATTTTGGTAAACGCAGCCAAGAAACTGTCTGCCCAAGCAGATGCCGTCACCGTAGCGGTTTTGCTAAAGGTTGGACTGTAACCCTTTCCGCTTAAACTCACTTCGTTCTTGTAACTACCTAATTGATAGTCCTTAACTACCGTCTTATAACGTAATTGTAACGGCCGGTTAACTTGAATTTTGAGGTTGATTGTCATGACATCATCCGTCATATCAACCGTGTAATCCTTGTTACGCTCTAAGATTTCCTGATTGTCTTTGTTAACTTCAAAATCGAAGCCATTTGTACCATCTGAGGTATAGTCAACATCTACCAAGGACACTTCAATGTCATCTAAGTTTGCCGAGTGCACATGCCCCGCGCTCACCTTATCCGTAATGGTTGGTCTGCCGAGGTCTTTGCCAAGCGCATTTAGAAGTACATTCCATGTGATTTGACTGCCTTCTGCTTTTTCAATGGTTTTTTTGCCGTAAACGTTATCGGAACTAAAGCCAACCGTCGCTTCAACTTCGCCGTAAGCTTTCCCACCATACGTCACTACCGCATTATTATGGAAGTCATACTTACTTGGCAGTTCTTTTTGATCGTCACTTGGTCGCCAAGCCATTAAATCAATTGGCGTTGCAAATACTAGTGATAGGTGTCGATACCCTTCAACCTTAGCTTCATCCGTGAACTGAATCGTGATGATTTTACCAGTTTTAGATTCAGGATCATTTTTGATGACTAAGTTGTATTCACGCTTGTCAATTAGCTTGTCTTTAGAGAACGTATACTTATCACCGTTCCGAGTATGTTTCATTTCGTACAACTGGTAAGCATCTTCATCTTCTGGGAATGACAGATATGAAGAATCATTTGCGTTCAGCCAATCCCGAATCTGAACTTCGTTAGTTTGATTTGCACCATGACCAAACGTCGTCCGTAACCGGCTCCCGAAGCCAACTGTCCATTCAACTTGGTTATTGGCGTTTTCTGGGCTTACATCAGACTTATCGAGTTGGATGTCACCGTCTTTGTAAACATTATCGCCAATCTCTTTTTGAATGGTTACACTGCCATCTGCGAAACCAAACCAGTTATCATCGAATCGTGCACCAGCTTCGTTTTTGTAAGTGTAATTTTCACCCAAGTCATCCCAAGCATGTTGGGTCGTTAGTTTAATTGTGATTTCTTTTTCGGAATATGAAGAATCAAAATTAAACTGAATTGCGCCACGTTTTGCATCATTTTCACCTGTCTTAAACTCGTAAAAGTTATCTCCAATAACTGGATATTCTTCAACATACCCTTTACGGAGTATACGGCGCTTCACTTTTATTGCCATCAGCATCTTCGGTGATAACTACAGCTTCAACGTCAGCGATAGTTCTTTCAGGTAAAACATCAACAACTTCAAGCGTATTAAATGCGTACTTCTTTGGATTCACCGTAATGGTCCAGTTAATCGTTGCGTTTTTTTCGTCGTACTTATAATCTAATTCACCGGATTTGGTAATGTACTTATCGCTACCACCAGCGTTTCCTGAATGACTTTCACCATCAAATTCAAGTGACACACTATTTTTAACGTTGGCAATGTTTCCCGCGCCATCTTTTTCAGTCTTGTAGGTTAAGACTATTTTTTGATCCGCGCCATTAACAATTAGTTTGTCACGTAAATCCTTAATATCCGCCTTATCATGTACCTTGAGCGTCATGAACTTGCCTTGATCAGTAATATCCACTTCGAACCAGTCTAAATAATCTACTGCGGTATTCCCAATCTTCATCTCAAGATCTAGTTTGCTCTCACTAAATTTGTGGGCACCTTGAGTTTCATCCTTAATCACTAACCCTTTTAAAAGTTCTTCAACCTGAGTGCTAGGATACTGACTCAAACTCAAAGTGGTCTCAATTTGCCAAGCATAGGTTTTATCTTTATCATCATAACCTTTGTATGATTTACCTACCGAATTGGCCTGAATTGTTGCAGTAACTTCTTTAATATTAAGGTTGTCGCCAATCTTTCCCTTAACACCATTCTTAAATTCAGTATTACTACTACCTTTATACGTTGTCACAAACGTAAATACCAGATTGTCTTCCACCGCAACATCTTTCGTACCTTTAATTGTTAAGCGATTACCTGCAACTTCCGGCTTAAAGTAATCACTCACATCCTTACCATCAGTTTCATACTCTGCAGTGAATCGAAGATTATCCTCATTTAAATCGTGGTTATTCGTCTTCAACTCATCCGTTAACGTAATATCACTGAATTGAATTTTCTTACCCACTTTGGCTTCGCTAGTATCCATTCCAATCGTCCAGCGAATTTCTTTACTACCCACGAATTGACCAGATTTTGCTAACAGGCTCTTTTCTTCAACCGGTGTTGCCGTCCAAATTGCGCCGTCGTTATATTCAAATTCAATATCGTCACCAGGAATCGTTACTTGTTCGATATCCATGACGTAGTTCACAGTCGTAATTTCAATTTTATCGCTAGTGAGTTTAACGGTAACCGTATATTCGTTCTCACCAGTCTTCTTGAGACTATATTGGCCTAATGTATCGCCGCTATTCTTATCCAGAATATCTTTACTCGTGACTTCATTTTCGATTTTGAGACCAGTAATTTTAAACGTATAGTAGTCGTTAACGGCTAATTTATGCTTACCTGCTATCAGTTTACGAATCGTACCCGTATCCCATTCATAGTGCAGCGTAAAATTAGCCTTATCTGATACGTTGATTTTATCGCCGTCCTCAACGTTGATTGTTTCTTTGGTATCTGTATCCGTTAACTGAACCCGATTGAAAAAGCTATTCGCGGGACCATTATCATTTTTGAGAAATTCCGCGATGTTTTTCCCGGTCGTATCCAGTTTACTATCTTTACTTTCCCGTTCCTCACCATTCTTCGATTCTTCAGTGGCTTCAGCCGACCGCGTCTTCATAGTCATCCTAGTCTTCGCAGTCTCCTTAGCCTCATCCGCTTCCTGCTGTTCCTTCTCCTTCTTAGCAGCCGCGGCTTTTTCAGCCTGTTCCTTAGCTTCAGCTTCCTGCTTAGCCTTGTCTTCAGCCGCTTTCTTTTCCGCGGCCTTCTTTTCCGCTGCTTCAGCTTCAGCCTTCGCCGCAGCATCCGCTTTGGCTTGTTCTTCGGCTTCCTTTTGCGCTGCCGCATCCGCTTCCTGCTTGGCAGCCGCAGCTTCGGCCTCTTCTTGGGCTTGTTGGGCAGTTAAATACTGATCGAGGTTCGCCAAAATATTGCCCGGCAAGCCCGGATCACCCGTAATCTCAGCCACTGCATCGTCCGTTGCATCTTCGTTCAATACCGTCAACGGTTGGAGGTAGTCAGTTGCACTCCCCACCGCAATGGGTAACTGCATTTCCGTCATTGCGTGGTTGACACGGACCGGCAATTCAACCTTGAACGTTGCGGTATTTGTCACGTTCTGCCAGCTTAATTGCAGCTGATTGTTCGATAATTTTTCATAAACTAAACGGGCGTTATCTGCCGCTGTTTCTGGCTCAAACGTCGCTTTCTTTTCCAATAGTGTTAATTGTTGCTCCGGCACCCAGAGTTGAGTCGTCCCAGACTCGTGGTCACCGTCCTTATTATTGATGGTCAAATTGACCACCAACTCGTGCTCGCTTCCCGCCTTCACCGTTGCGGGGGCCGTGTTATCCTTATCGATTAGCCTCGCGGATTGAATCTCGATCCGTTTGGTATTGCTGGCTAATGCTTGCACACTTTGATAGCACGTGCCGAATACTAACGTGACTACCGATATGACTTGAATCAGCATTTTAGTCACCATGGTCGTTCGCTCCTTTTCAGTTTGATATCAACACGGTCTTATTCCATGCATTAAGCGTAACAAATACATATGCCCGAATTATTACCAAAATTTGAAATAACTATGAAGCGCAAATGAGTTGCATTTTGGGTCAGATTCTGGTTTTTGAGTTGGTGGCTGTGGTGTTAGTTGGTAAGGATTGCGTGACTTTCTTACTTTAGGATTTGCGTGTAAGCCCGTGTTACTTTGGGACTGTTATGTAGCCTAAACGTGTTCCGAGAGGCAGGGACTTGCACCTAAGGGACTTCCACCACATACTCGACAAAAAAAGCCACTGACCTACATTCCTGCAGTATCAGCGGCTTTCCCCTAACTCGCTACCTGATTCTGGTCGACGATCTTCCAGCCATCAAGCAACTTGTCACTATTAATATATTGTTCTACGACCCACTTAGGTCGCTTAGTAATTTGGGTAACCGTTTGAAGGCTATCCGTCCGGTGCACAATGTGCTCGTTTGGTCTGGTGACAACGTAACGTTTTGCCACACCCAAGCCCCCCTTTTCAAAGCCAAGGAAGTTACACAACTCGATTTCTTACTCGATCACGTACCGGTCATACGTTGTAGTTTAACACTTCCAATTGAAAATTACAGGCGAACAGTTCAAATTAATTTTTAGTCGTGAACGCATTTTCAACCGTTTTCATTGACCTGACGCCGTTTCGTAAGATGTCAAATAGATTACTTTTTAACCAAATTTTCCGAATTATTTCATGTTGCCGCCGTTTCGCTGTATAATGGCCGTATACGCTAGTGGCAACGTGGTGATAGCTTCATGCTTTTAACGCATCACCGGACCACTCGACTAAGGAGGCCTCCACATGGATGCACAAACGGGAAAAATTGAACAAACCCCTGATGGTGATTACATCGTTAAACTGCCCGCCGAACTCATTGCACAACTGCAGGTTACTGACGGTGATGCGGTCGACCTCATCCCAACTGCAATGGGCGTTGAGGTCCGCAAAGTGGGTCAAGTCACGCCCCAGTTCTGGGATCCCTTCTCTGAAACCGTCAACGAATATCAACGCGCACTGGCGATGATCAAGGCTGGCGAACTCGAAGCAACTGACGATTCAACCGAAAAGTAACGGCGTTTGCCAAAATAATTCAAATTAATGCACCATCGCGTAGTTAACTATGCTATAATAGTTATTGCGCTGTGATGGCGGTATTGGTGAAGTTTGGTTAACACACCGGATTGTGGTTCCGGCACGCGTGGGTTCGAGTCCCACATACCGCCCTAATGAATTACGCAAACAGATCATTCAACTGAGTGGTCTGTTTTTTTGTGCTGTATTTTGCCCCACCCGCCCCCATGGTATAATTGAGGTAACAATCATTAGCGTTAAATACCGCAAAGGTGGGATCAAGATGACTTCAATTCGAAAGACTAGTTTTCTCATACTCGCACTCCTCAGCCTCGTGATTGGCTTCGGCCTGACAACGGCAACTTCAACGGCCTCCGCTAAAACGACGTCGGCTAAAACAACCACACTTAACTGGCGCAAACCTTCCCAAAAGAAGGCTTATCCAAACCTCAAGCGCTACAAATCCGCTTGGATCTACGTCAGCAAGAAGCGCCAGCGGGTCTACTTCCACAGTAGCACCAATCCGAAAACCGACCGGATCCTGTACGTCATGTACTGCTCAACCGGCCGAGCTGGTGCGGCCACGCCATCCGGCACCTACCACATTCAAAAGGAACGCGGTCCGGTCTTCATGGGTCCGCTCGGTGGCGCTCGCTACTACGTTTCTTGGAAGGGTCACGGGGTCTACCTGTTCCACAGTGTCCCAATCAACACCCGTGGCGCCTACATTCCGTCTGCCGGCGCGATGTTAGGGCATCGCGCGTCTCACGGCTGTATCCGGTTAACGGTGGCGGATGCGTACTGGCTGTATAAGCACGTGCCGTTTGGGATGAAGGTTGTGATTCGGTAGCCCCTGAAATGTTCAATCCAACTAAACTAATAGGCACGCTCAGAAGGATCATCTTCCGAGCGTGCCTATTATTTCGACTTATTTTTCGATCGATCCGGCCGCCGAATCGCCGCACTCACCGCTTGATCCTTCCGTCGCAGCAACCAGGTATAAGTGATACTAGCGGTTGCCGCAACCGCCCACAGGTACCAAGCGTAGTCGTCGCCAAACTTCAGGAACAAGAAGAGGTCTTCGCGAACTTCGTGCCCAAGTTCCTTTAGAATTTCAACTAACTCAAACTGCCCCGTATGCCAAACTTCAACGGCAACCCCGAGCGCAAATACCAGCAACCACCCCACCACATAGGGCCAGCCCTGCTTCACCTTCACGATTGGCCGACCATGCTTATCCGTTTGGTCAGTGGGTTGCACGATGACCTTCAATGACTGGAACCAGCCAATCAACGCTGCAATAACCATTAGCCCAATCAGCAATAGCACGTTGTTACCATCCCAACGCATCGACAGCACAAACATCAACGCCGAGTACGCCGGAATCGTTACCAGCTCAAACCGGCTGATTTTTTCAAATTGAAATGACTTTCGGGCGACTCGGAAGACGCCGTAAATTAGTAATAGATATAATAAAATTCCCATCCGTTTATTTACCTCTCCTTGATTAACTTGGCTAGTGTATCACTAATGGGCGCGCTATAAAAATTGTTTATTTTACTAGGAATTAATTAAAGCCCATCATATCAGCGTTGGTGGCTGATTTATGGCCACTAACTAATCTTAGTCAGTCTTAACAGCTGTTGACAACGCAACAATCCTCTGTTATTCTGCTTATCGTTAAAACATAATTAGAATTTGCATAGAAGAAGGTTAATACATATGAGAAAATACGCCATTATCGGTGTGGGTCACGTTGGCTCCACCATCGCTTACACCCTTGTCTGTCAAGAAATCGCGGATGAATTGATTTTAATCGATAAAAATGAGAAAAAGGCTCGTGCTGAACAACTTGATTTACAAGATGCCCAAGCGCGCTTGGATTCTCATACAACCATCAAGATGAACGATTACAGCGAATTAGCTGATACGGACATCTTATTTGTGACGTCTGGTAACATTCACGCCCTCGACCATGCCAGTGGTAACCGCTGGGCTGAATTTGAATACACTCGTGAGATCGTTCAAGACATCGCGCCTAAGATCAAGAACTCCGGCTTTAACGGGGTGATTATCGATGTCATGAATCCTTGCGACTGCATCACCTACTACCTCCAACAAGCGACCGGCTTGCCTGCTAACCAAGTGCTAGGCACTGGGACCTTCTTGGACACCGCCCGGATGCAAAAGGTGGTTGGCGAAAACTTCAACGTTGATCCTAAAAACGTCACTGGCTACACCCTTGGCGAACATGGTGAATCTCAATTCGTCGCTTGGTCAACCGTTTCCGTTAACGGCTTGCCAATCGAACAACTCGCTGAAGAACGCGGCCTTGACTTGACGGAACTTGAAAGCCAAGCTCGTGGCGGCGGCTGGGCCGTTCACTCCGGCAAAGGGTACACCAGCTACGCCATCGCAACCTGCGCCGTTAAGCTGAGCCGCGCCGTGCTGGACGATGCCAACCTGGCTTGCCCATGTTCATGTTATAGTGACAAATACAACACGTACGTTGGCCACCCCGCCATCATTGGCAAGACTGGGATCGTTGAAGCCCTTCGCTTGCCAATCACTGACGAAGAAGAGGAAAAGTTGGCGCAATCTGCTGGCTTTATCCGCGAGAAGTTTGAGACGTTGCCAACGGTTGCGGCTGCTGAAGCTTAACCTAGCTTTGCCGTTTATCGTCATTTAAATCAGTTAAACAGTATGCACAAGGAAAAGAGCGCTGACCGCAGGATTGCGGGGCACTCTTTTTTGTTGGGTTATTTATTATTCCCCCGGATTCCCGATAATCTTTTGATTTAATCCGCTCACTAGGTACCGATAATGATACGATTAAAGCAATATGACTCAAACTAACTTAAAAATGAAGGTGACCTAAGTGAATAACGACATCACATACAGCATCGGCGACGTTGCCAAAAAACTCAACTTAACCGTTCAGGCCATTCGCTACTACGATGCCGAGGGATTGCTACCCCTCCTCAAGCGCGATTCAGGTGGCCGACGCCAATTTACCGAAGATGATATCCGAACACTTCAAATGATATTAGACCTTCGCGACGCTGGCGTTTCAATCAAGGATAGCGCCACGTTCGAAGGCTGGCGACTCCAAGGCGATGGGACGCTCCAAGCCCGATACGATTTCTTAAAACAGCACGAGCACGAATTACAGTCCCGAATTGACAGCCTCAACGCCTCCATGGCCCACCTACACTTCAAACAATGGTATTACGAAAAGGCCTTAGACGCCGGAACTGAGCGCATTCACTTAGTTGACGATACTAACGAAATTGCGCAATCCACTTTCGACCAGTATGATCAGCTTACCAATGACCACGATTCAAATCGTTGACCTCTAGTTAACTTGAGGTTGTATCCTTTGACATAAAGGAGGCCATCAGCATGAAATTAATGATTATCGGCGTATTTGGCCATGCCGGTCGGGCAATTTTTAAAGAGGCGCAACGTCGCGGACATACCGTTACTGGTGTTGCCCATCGAAAACACGCTCATCCCCTTGTTGCCAACCTTCTTATCAAGGATATTCGTGACCTCACCGCAACCGATGTTCTCGGGATGGATGCCGTTATCGATGCCGTTGGGGCGTGGAATCCTAAAACTGAATCCGTCCATAGTGAAGGACTAGCGCACGTGACCGCGTTGCTTAAAGGGTCTCAAACCCGTTATCTCAAAGTTGGTGGGGCGAATACGCTCTACACTGACGAAAAACACCGCCACCAGTTGCAGGACTGGCATAACTACTACCCACGGTTTATGCAGGACCTGTGTCAGGCCCATAATCTTGGCCTGCAGATTCTCAAATCAAGTCACGGTGTCAATTGGACTTATGTCACCCCGCCCTATAATTTCGATCCGGATGGCACGATGACTCGTCATTACCACGTTGATGGTGATCTATATTTACCCACCGATGACCCAAATGATGGTACCAACGACTACATTAGTTACGCGGATTATGCTAAAGGGATGATTGATATCGTCGAAAATCATCAATATCCTAATCAGCAGATCACCCTCTACTCAGGGAATAATCCCGTTCCAACTCGCCGTTACTAATCATCCTAAAAAGAGCCACTGCAGGACGCTCAGTCGACGCCTGCGGTGGCTCTTTTTAATTCCTGCTGATTTTCATCAAGCTTTCGCCTTGACCTCAAGTGCACTATAGGTTGTAATCTACTAATTGCACTGCCAAGTGTAATTCAACTATATTGGAGGGATAGCGTGTTAATTTTAGCGCTGATACCCGTTTTAATGGGTGCTGGGTTAGCAACCCAAACTGCAATCAATTCAAAACTGCGTCACTTCGTAGGATCACCCTACGTTGCCTCTGGCATTTCATTTGCGATTGGCATGCTTTTCCTGATTATCCTATGCGTATTGACTGGTCAATCGCTCACCGTCACTTCAACCTTTATCGCCACTCAGCCTTGGTGGATCTGGTTGGGTGGGCTATTAGGCGTGATCGGCCTTACCGGCAACATCATCCTATTTAACGTTCTCGGGAGCATTCAGGCCTCGGTGCTCCCCATTTTGGGGCAAATCATCATGGGTGTGATCATTGATCAATTTGGGTTATTCAACTCACCAACACAACCCATGACAATCATCAAACTCATGGGGATCATCCTCGTCATCGTTGGCGTCTGCATTACGATTGGGGTGTTCAATCCACCAAACCCAATGGGCCAAGCCACTCAATCACAGAACCGACCGCAACATCAATTTCTGTATCAACTATTCGGCGTCATTGCGGGCATGTTAATGGCCACTCAAACGGCGATCAATGGCCACTTGGGCGTTGCGCTTAATTCGTCGATGCAGGCGGCTGCGATTTCGTTTACGATTGGCACGCTCGTTTTGTTGGTTGTCATCATCCTTACTCGTGCCGATTTAACCACCATTAAAGCCGCAATTAGTGGTACTGCAACTTATCACTGGCTCTGGTTTGGTGGTTTCATTGGCGGCGCTATATTCTCTGCAGCTCCTGGTTAGTGCCTAAAATTGGCACGGGGCAGGTCGTTGTCCTAGCGTTATTTGGCCAACTGCTCTTCAGCGCCATTATCGAACACGCTGGGTTATTCGATTCCTTCTCCGTTCGCATTGACCGTGAAAAAATTATCGGTTTGATTTTAATGTTTATTAGTGTTCTTGGCATTCACTTTCTATAAAAAAGGAACGATTTAACATGTCGAAAAATATCTTAATTCTTGGTGCAAGTGGGTCCATTGCCCGACTAGTTGTTCAAAACCTACTGCCACAAGTTGGTCACCAGCTCGACAACCTCACCCTATTGGTTCGCCATCCAGAAAAGCTGAATGACTTACCATTAACGAACGACCACGTGCACGTCGTCAAAGCAGACGTTACGAACACCGCTAAGTTGACGACGATTATGCAGGATCAATCCTTGATCTACGCCAACCTGTACGGGTCAAACCTAGCCCAACAGGCCAAATCAGTGGTTACTGCCATGCACAAAGCGAACGTTAAACGCCTGATTTGGATTTCTGCCAACGGGGTCTATAACGAAATTCCTGGCAAATACGGTCAGTGGAATCAAATGATGCTGGGCTCAACGTTAACGGCCTACGCAGATGCGACACATGTCGTTGAGAAGAGCAAGACCGACTACACGCTCATCCGGCCAGCTTGGTTCCAAGATGAAAACACCGTTGATTACGAACTAACTGTTAAAGGTCAGGCATTTAAAGGCACCGAAGTTTCACGGAAAAGTGTGGCTCAGCTGGTGACTCAAATCATTGATGAGCCTAGTCAGATGATTCGGGAATCGGTTGGGATTAGTAAGCCGGGTACGGATGGGGATAAGCCTGCTTGGTATTAGTATTTGGAAGTTTAGATGAAGAAACCGCCGTGGATTGGGGAATCTGCGGCGGTTTTGTTTTTTGTTCTATAGAGTGGTGCTGGTGATGTGCATTGGTATTACATTGTTTTCGGCGCCTCGTTAAATTGGTCTTTCCGCTTACTACTTTTATAGTGGGATTGCCTATTCTAGTGTCTTCTGGCCACCGCGCCGAAACGTGCTCCACAAAGCAGAGACTTGCACGTAAGGCCCTCTTACCACAATTCCCCAAAACCGGGGATGCGCATTTCTAGTATTGAGTGCAATTGGCGACGTGCATTAAGGTTACCTTGTTTTCGGCGCCTCTTTAGATTCGACTTTCCGCTTACTACCTTTATAGTGGGGTTGCCTGCCTTGGTTCTTTCCGGCCACCGCGCCGAAACGTGCTCCACAAAGCAGAGACTTGCACATAAGGCCCCTTTCCCACAATCCCCAAAAACCGGGGATTATGGGAAAGGGGCCTTATGCTCCAGTCTCTAACCGCTTTGTTCCGCACTCTGTTTTATTGCCCAATTCCCGTCTTCCTAAAATCACTCAGTAACCGCCGGGTATGCTTTTCCATCGGGTTCTTCAACAGATACCCCAACAGAATCATGCCGCCGGTCATGAGGCTTAGGACGAATATATCAATGAAGACCGTTTCTGGGTTTGGTCCACCCACTGCTTCCCGGAAGCCGCCAATGGCGTACGTGAATGGGAATAGGGGTTGGAAGACCCGGAAGATCCACGGGTTCAATTGGACTGGGTACATGGCGCCGCTTCCGGCTAGCTGCATGGCGACTAGGATCACCGCAAAGGCTTTTCCTAGGTTCCCGAACAGCGACGCACTGGTGTAAACGATGCTGGTAAAAGCCATCGAGGTCAGCACCCCGAAGACCAACATCACGAAGAAGTTTTCCACGTGGGCGTGCAACAGCAACACCGACGAGAAGATGATGATCGCCGTTTGCACCAACGATAACGTGCCAAAGGTCAGCATTTTACCCAAATACTCCTGGTGTGGCGTGGCGTTTCTAAAGCGCCGCTCCTCTCTTGGAATCGTGGTGTGCAGCACCATGATCAGCATCGTACAGCCGACCCAGATGGAGATCGTCACGTAACTTGGCAGGAAGGCTTCCCCGAAGGTCTTCACCCGGTAGATGCTTTCGTCCTTCACGTTAAACAACTTCACCAAGGTGTTGCCCATCATATTTGGATTGTTCTGCAACACCGTAATGATGCTGACAATGTCGTTATCATCCGTCAACTTCAGCTGATCGCTCATCTTCTTGACGTCACTCTGATAAGCCAACAACTTGGTTTCCAGATTACCGCTGGTTGACGCAATCAACTTATTACTCTGAATGGCATTATCGAGATAGTCTTCATTAATCCCCTTGGCCGCCTTCAACTGTTTCAAAATTGATTGCGATTTCTGGGTTGCTGAAATCAAGTTGGCACTAATACCACTCAAGTGGCCTTGAACGTTAGTGTTATACTGCGTCAGCGCCGACGTTAAGTTCTCGTTGATCTGCCGCGCTGTTCGCAAGGCACTCGCCCGGTCAGCCGCACTGGTATTGCCAGCCGCCGTTACCGTTCGCTTCAACTGGTTCAGTTGACTCTTTTCGGTAGTCAACAACTGCTTCGTCCCGCTCAACGTCGTCGTTAAACTGGTAATGGCACTCAGGTGCGCCTGCTGGTTCAAACTCTTCAGGAACGTTTCCAGTGGCGTAATTTGATTCTTCAACAGGTCCACCTGCTGAATCGCTCGGTTAAGCTGCGAATTCACTTGCCCCTTCGTCGTCGAGTTCGTGGTCTTATTCAGCTGACTCACCAAACTGTTCAGCTGCTTACCACTGGCATCCGCCGCCTTCAAGTTGGTATTTAAACTACTAAATGCCTTATTGACCGTCCCCTGCACCGAGTTTAGAGACGTGATCATCGCTGAGTTACTCTGCTGCAGGACATCAATGTTTTGCGAGGCTGAAATCACCGGCTTCAAGCCCGTTAACACCGTCGCCATGTTGGTCGAGGCGCTGTTCACATCGCCGAGGACGTTGGTGGCGAGGTTCATGCTGTCGCCCAGCGTGACGATCCAGTCTTTCAAGGCCAGAATCTCTGCCTGTTGGCTGCCAGCCTTATTGCCGACCATGTTCAACACCGAGAAGATTTGTCGGTTAACCTGTTTCAGGAAGGTTTGTTGCACCTGATTGACTAGCGTATTGGCAGCCGTTTCGGTGATCTTGCCACCCATGGGACTGTCGCGGGCGTTACTCTTGTAGATAATTTTCGCTTTTTTCGGATTATCCGAGGCGATGCTGGCGAGGTGCTTGGAGAAGTTCTTCGGGATGATGATCTCCGCGTAGTATTTGCCACTCTTCAACCGCTCCCTTGCCGTTTTGGCAGACGTAAACTGCCAATCAAGCTGTTTATCCTTCTTCAGGGTGCTGATCATCTGGTCCCCCACCGCCAGCTGTTTGCCCTGCAACGTAGCGCCCTGATCTTGGTTGACCACCGCCACCGGAATGTTTTTAATTTCGGTTGTATCATATGGGTTCCACAGTGCCCGCACGTTGATCAGCGTGTACAAACTAGGCAGCACCACCAAGGCGAGGACGGTGACGATTGTGAACCGGTATTTAAAAATCGCCTTTAGATCTCGTAAGTATATTGCGCGTATCGTTGACATGAATTGCTCCTTTTATGTGTTGCTCGAAAAATGCGACCGATTTTGGTCCGATTAACTAGTATACCAGTTGTGTCGATGTCGAGCCATTGACACTCGTCAAGTTGTTGTTCAAGAAAGTGAGTATAATGGGACAAGAGCGCCGTTTAGCAACCACTCATTATGGCCGCAGCGTTTCCAGACCACTTTCAATTTTCACCAAAATCATTTACACTGTATTCTAATGCAATTAAGTTGAATTCTCAATGCGTTTCCAACGATATGCTTGATAATTCAAATAAAAACAAACTTTTCAAGGAGGTTTTTTACCATGAAAAAACCAGCACTCTTTCTCGCATTACTTGGGGTCTTCGCTATTTTTGCGACAGCCACTGCCCCAACCACTGCTTCAGCTAAGGCAACGACGAAGGTCCTCTCATCAAAGACGATGACTAAAACCGCCTACCGCGCCGTGACCGGCTACATGTACACCACCGCTAAGCTCACCAAGAAGGCCCACAACGCGGATAACTACCCGTTGACCACCTTCTACACCTACAAGACAGCAACGGTTCGCAAAGCCAACGGCAACAAGGCCGTTTACTACTACGTTAAAAACGGCAACGGTAAGGTGAAGGGTTGGATCTGGCGTGGCCACCTTGTTCGTTACATCAACGGCCAAAAGCAGTTATCGCAGTTTAACGAACTCGTGGGCGCCACTGATAAGTTATCGACTCAAACTCACAACAACGTCATGACGATCCTCGAAAAAGTCACTAGCGCAACTACCATGACCAACCTCACTAGCCAATTAACGGCGCTGGCCAGCACGGTTAACAACAGCAATGACTTGAAACAGTTGAACACGATCATCAGCTCGTTGAAGACCAACGCCTCAGCTTTAGGAACCGCCCTCAATACCACTGGCAGCAACCTCGTGACAACGTTGAACAACGCCAACCAAGCGTTGACCATCGCTAACGGCTTGTTGAGTAAACTCAAAACTGCGGCTTAATTTATATTAGGAAGACTTTTAAATAACCCTGGAAAACCAATGCCCGGTTTTCTCAGGGTTATTGCTTACATAGCTTTAGTTAGGTAGAATAGCAAGGAAGTCACCACCCGAATCACTACACAAAGGAGCAACCATGCAGCATTTTCGTAACTTACGCAGTTTAATTAAAGAAGATTACCGGCGGATCTTTCACACCAAAACTATTTGGATCACAATCCTCGTTGTGGCGTTGATTCCCATGATTTATGCGGTGCTCAATATCGCGGTATCTTGGAACCCCTACTCGGCCAGCAACACCAGCCGACTACCGATTGCCGTCGTTAACAACGACGAAGGTAGCGCACTCAAGGGCAAGCAGTTCAACATTGGTAAGCAGATCACCAAACAGATGAAGACCAACCACGCGATCAACTGGATCATCACCAACGACTGGCAGGCCAACGATGGTCTGGATCGTGGTAAATACTATGCGTTGATTGAAATTCCTAGCGATTTCTCCGCTAAAATTGCGACCTTCGCCACGGAAAACCCACAAAAGCCAAGCGTCATCTACAAATCTAACGAAAAACTGAACCCGGCGGCAACCAAAATCACCGGGCAAGCCAAGGATACGTTGACGGCAACCATCCGTTCGAATTTCATCAAAATCGGGAGTAAGCAAGCTTTAACGATGATGAACTCGGCGGGTGAAACGTTGAGCCAAAAGGAACCGGAGATTCTCCAATTGCGGTCCTCTTTGAATGATGCCATCAAGACCATCGATAAAACGCAGGCTAACCTCGCCAGCATCAACAAAACGTCCAAGGAAACCGCAGCAACCCTGCAGACTGTTAAAACCGACGTACCGAAGATTTCCAGTCAAATCGATGACCTTCAAGCTGTGTTGGACAACGCCAAGGCCATCAACGACTCAACCCGGCAGCTAAACACGGCACTTCAAAACAACCTGTCCACGGGTATCACGTCGTTGCAGACCCAAAACAACAAACTGCAACGCCAACTGGGGAGCCTGCCAACGGATGGAAGTGCCTCAAACAGCTTGATCAAGGCGCAAACCGCCACCTCGGCAACCTTGATCAACGGCATTATCGACACGATCAACGGTAACTTACGCGTTTTGAACGTGATTAACAACTTCGTGCCAACTAATAAAACGACTGCCATGATCAAGTCACTGGCAACTACCAAGCAAAAGTTAAACAAGCAAAAGTCCCAAATCGCTAGTTTGCGGACCGTCGCCAACAGTAACGGCTCTGCCGCTAAGCGTAAGCAGCTGATCAATCAGATCAACGCTACCGGCGATAGTCTGCAAACCTTGATCAACAACGCCTACACGAACTTTAACGGTATCACGAGTCCGGCGTTGGACAGCCTTAATTCAACAATTAACACCAACCTGACTGCCAACAGTTCCGTTGTGCAGTCGATGAAGTCCCTGCTTCCTGGCTTAAAGGCGCTATCCAGTGCCGGCAACCTCTCGACCTCTCAGGTCACCCGAATCAGCCAGCGTCTGGACGGCATCAAGTCACAGTTAAAGGCGCTCAACAGCCAGATGTCGTTCATTAACAAGAAGAATCTGGACGCCCTCGTCAAACTGCTGGGGACTGATCCAAAGCTGTCCTCGTTGCTCTCAGCGCCAATCAAGCTCCAAACCGAGGATATCTATAAGATGAAGTCCTTCGGTGAACAGGTTACGCCATTCTACACCAGCCTTGCGCTGTGGATCGGCGACCTCTTGCTGACAACGTTGCTGTCGTGGGAGTACATCCTTCCCGACCGTCGCAACGGCCTGCACCGACCGAACCACTTAGAATCCTACTTGGGAAAATTGACCCTCTTCTTAGGCATCTCAGCGGTTCAAGCCACCTTCACTTTTGTGGGAGAATGGCTACTGGGCGTCCGGCCACCGCACGTATTTGCGTTCTTCATGACCTTCTACCTGGTGTCCTTCGTCTTCTTGGTCATCATGTTCAACCTGGTCTTCATGCTGGGAAATGCCGGGAAGGTGGTGAGCGTCCTGCTGATGCTGGTCCAGCTGTTTGGGACTGGTGGGGTCTACCCACTCCAAGTCGTTCCAGCGGATCTGGCCGCACTGGCACCGTTCCTCCCGTTCACCTACTCGATCCAAATGTTTAGGGAGGCCCTCACCGTCCCAGACTGGGGCATCTACTGGCACGATATGCTGATTCTGCTCTGTATCGCCCTATTCTTCACGGTCATCATGCCGCTCAGACGACTGTTGTCACCGATTGTTTATCGGATGGAGGATGAGATGGAAAGGTCGAAGTTGTAGAGCAGAGCGTGAGGAGAAGCGGTTAAAGAGCGGCGTGTAAGGTGACTCAGGTGAAAGCCCCGGGCTTGGGGTTTTACCTGAGTTACCTTACACATAGCTCTTTGCTTCTCCGAACGCGTTTCGGCGTGGCGAAGGGAACCAGTTCCAAAAGCGCACGTTCATAGTCGCTAAATCCCCGAACATCCAAGCCCCAGTGACGCCGAAAACAACGTTGCCTTAATGCACGTCGCCAATACCACTCACTAACCTAAATCCACTAAAAAACGCTCCTGAAGTCCTAAAATAGGATTTCAAGGAGCGTTTTAATTATTGTAAGTCAAAAATCTGCTTTATAGGTTAATCAGACTAATCCGTGCCTCTTAATAATGACCCTTATAATTAGCGGCCACCTCATTCCACGCTTTTCGCAAAGGTTCGGCTTTTTCCATCAAGTACTCATTAAAAGTCTTGCCTTTCAAATCGGCCTTAAGCTGCGGATCGGCATCCGGCGAATCTTCAATTTCTTGAACCATTTTTGCTAGTGCCGCCTCGTCATTTAAAAAGTCTAGCGCTCGCTGATGTTCCTCTTCAAACGACATTTTTCTGTTTCTGGCCATGTTTATCAGCCCTTTCTGATTCATATTCACTAGTCATTTTGAAACCGGCGTGAAAATTATTTAACTTCGAATTTTAAACCAAGACTATCAGAAAAATCATTTATTTTAAAGCGAACAACGATCCAATTTTTAAGTCACTTACCGAACCAATCACTCGCACCAACAACAATATAAGTCGTCAATAAAAGCGGTAGATTCCCAATCAGAAATCTACCGCTCCATATTTATTTTCAACTAAACATTCCGCCGTCTAAACACATAAAACCCAATCCAAAGGAAAATCGCAATGTAAATCACGTTCCCCACAAACATCTCAAACGACGAAAGCTTAACGAGCGCTTGATAAGTTCCGGGATGCGCCAACGCATTGGGATACAGCAACATCGTCAACGGGTTCCACTTCGCCCATTCCCACTTCTGAATCAACATAATCAGCAATTGACCAACAATGCTGGTCGCAAAGTAGCCGATGATGCCGACTGAAACAGCGGCTGAGGAGCTGGTAAAGACGTTGGCCAGTAAGAACACTAAACTCAGCAACAACCACAACGTGACAAAAGTCGCCGCACTGATTTCCAGTGTTCGGGTGAAGATGGTCAGTCCGTCGCCCACACCCTTATCTAAATCGAGGTGGTGACCAAACAAAATCGCCTTCATTACCAGCGCCATGCCCAAGCTCAACACGTACCAGAACACACTATAGATAAACATCGCCAGCCACTTGCTAACGAGGATCTGCCCGCGACTGTAGCGCCGGTACAGCACTTCCTTGATCGTCCCGTACTGAAATTCCATGGTGATAATCGTCGCACAGGCCGCAATCATAAAGAAAATGATGATGGGTCGGGCAAAATACAGTGATTCAAAGGTCGCAGCCGGTTCAAACGTTTTCGGGTAAATGCGAGACAGAATCGCGAAGAACGCCTCCGCTGCTAGTAGGAAGAATGCGCTGATCCAGGTACTGTTCTTCTTATAAAGTTTGAATAATTCCTGCTTCACTAAAGTGCCCACTAGCTCATCTCCTTTTGCTGCTTCTTCTGTAACTCGCTGGCTTTCAAGACTTCGAGCAGGGACGTTTCCAGATTACCTTCCAGTCGATCGATGTCTAAGACGTCAATCTCACCGTTAACTAACACCTTCAGCATTTCAGGTAACGTGGTGTCGTCCGTTTCAACGACCTCTAACTGTGGATTTGGCGTTAATTGGAATCCCGCTGCCTTCAATAGTTGCTGTGCTTGCGGATCATTATTGGTTTTTAGGATGATCGTCTGCTTGCCTTGCGAAGCCAATAACCGGTGCATCGTGGTTTGTTGTACGATGGCACCCTGATCAATGATCAAGAGGTCTTGCGCCAGTTTTTGCAGCTCACTTAAAATGTGAGACGAAATCAGGAACGTGGTGCCCTTTTGTGCTTCCAGCATAATGACGTCACGTAGGTCTTTGGTCGATTGCGGATCAAGCCCGTTCATCGGTTCGTCCAAAATCACGAGCTCAGGTTCGCTGACCAAGGCCATCGCAATACCCAACTTCTGCTTCATCCCCAAGGAGTAATCCTTAGTTTTACGTTTAATGTAACTATCCATATTCAACTGCGAAATCACGTTTTGAACGTGGCGCAACTGGTGGTCACCATCGGCAAACAGCCGCAGGTGATCCCAACCAGTTAAAAACGGGTAAATGCCGGGGTATTCGATCAACGCCCCAACCTTACTGAGCGCTTCGTGACTCGTTGGCGTAATTGATTCACCATCGATTTCAATCGTCCCGGTCTGGTAATTGATCAGACCAAGGAGCGTCTTCATCAGGGTCGACTTCCCAGCACCGTTAGGCCCAACGAGCCCAACAACGTGCCCCCGTTCAACCGTAAACGACACGTCATGCAAAATGTGCTTATTGCCGAAACTCTTGTTGAGATTCTGCACGGTTAAGATATTTCCCATAAGGGCCTCCTCATTGTGACTTACCTTTTATTTAAGCACAGCTGGCGGTTGGGGGCAAGAGCGTGAGGAGAAGCGGTTAAAAGGTGGCGTGGAAGGCGTCCCCAGTGAAGGCGCCCGGGCTTGGCGGTTTCACTGGGGACGCCTTCCACATAACCTTTTGCTTCTCCGAACGCGTTTCGGCGTGGTGAAGGGAACCAGTGACGAAATAGTACGTTCACAGTCGCTAAATTCCGAAACAGTTAAGCCCCAGTGACGCCGAAAAATCCGTTGCCGGAATGCACGTCGCAAGGCCCACTTTTGCAAGTGAACAATAACTGCCACTCTGTCCAAATACTATCCAAATTAAAAACGATCACCCTATTTGGGTTAGCCGCTTTTAATACTGCATTTTGAAATCATCATTAATATTCAGCGCTGTCCTCACCATGGTAGTGTTGGCGACGTGTATTGCTACTACCTAGTTTTCGGCGCCTCTTTGGATTCGACTTTCCGCTTACTATTTTTCTAGCGGGACTGCTTTCCTTGGTGTTCTCTGGCAACCGCGCCGAAACGTGCTCCGAGAAGCAAAGAGCTATGTGTAAGCCGACTTTGGCAAAAGCGCCCAAAGCCCAGGCGCTTTGCCAAAGTCGGCTTACACGCCGCTCTTTAACCGCTTCTCTCCGCACTCTATACTCTACACGTAATACACCTCAACCCCCGACAAAACAACATCCCCAGTCAAATAAACCACTTTCCCGTCCACCTGCTGCACGCCATTTTCATTAATACCACTCAATGACACGTTCGTTTTGTTGATCACCTGCCACGCCTGCGGTAAGTACAGTTCCACGCCGCTAAACCGGCTGTTCACATCAATCACGGCATTTTCAATTAAGTCAGCCTTATCAAAATACACCTTCAGTCCCGTCATATACGCCGTCACGTTGACCCGTTCTAAGTTGTTGCCGCGGACATAGCGGATGCTGTTGCTCATCCGACTTTCAATGTTTAATTCCGTTTTATCGTCCGACACTGTCTCTTCGTCAACCATGCCGCCATTATATTGGTGATGATGGTGTGGGCCATACGGATGGCGTGGTGGTGTAATCGTTTCTCCCAGTAACGGTGCCGCGGTCGGAAAAAAATTAGCGAAAAACCAATCGTCAGTAATAGTGCAATTCCCAGAATCGTCCAAGGGGCTAACGCCTGAATGCCCAGTGGGCCAGCGTACAAGATGCTCAAAAAGGCCAGTGAAAAAATAATGCCGCCAATACTTAACATCACCAGGCTTTGAATCAATGCCCCCGCCAAAACCAGGGTCGCGATGACGCCCCAGAAACTAAAGTGGTAATTGATCAGATTTAGCTGACTTGCCCCCAACAAAAGCGCCCCAACGATGAAAAAAGCGCCCCAGAACCAGTTACGGTTGCGAAATGAACGATTCATAATTTATTCAAGGAGTCACAACTTGTCCGCAATGACCCCATCCTCCTGTCTGCCAGTTTGGCAAAAATTTATTTTACGTGATAAAACCAGTAATAATCGGCAATTTAACCAACTATACCAAATTAATGATGTTCCATTTTTGAATTTTATGTTATTATGACTGCACAGGCGTTTATCGTGACTTTAATCACTAATTTTGCCTTAAATAATGGCTATACCATTTAATTATAGCTGTTCCAATTCTTCTAGCCGCCGCTTCAACACCGGATAATAACGCCGTGACACGTACACCTGCTTATGCGATTGCTGGAACGCCACAACGTTACTCGAGAGAGAATGGGTCAACGCAAACACGTTGGCCACGTTTAAAATAGCGGATTTTGACACCCGCATAAAACTTCCGGGTAACAGGTTTTCCAGTTCGTATAAGCGGTGGCGGGTTTCGAAGATATCATCCGCCGTATGGGCATTGACCTGCCGCTCCTCAGTTTCGAAAAATAAAATCTCATTCAAATCGAGGTAGTAGGCCGTGTCCCCCTTGTAACACGTTAACACCGGTGGCGTCGGAACATCCGGAACGTTCAACTGCTGCAGTAACTGTCGAATTTCCGCATCCTCGGCGGGTGTGCGAATCACGATTTCCGGCTCAGCCAGTGTTTGATCAATTTCAATCCGGACCTTCACAACGTTTCCCACCCTTCTATGTTTCTAGTTAACCTGATTTTACCCATGGACACAAGCTGTTTGCGCTAAGTGGCTAAAATGTGACCGTAAGTGGTCGTCTTTATCAACGTTAGGTTATTTGAACCGGTTGAAAATGTAAGCGATTTCATATTCATGCAATCAATTTTGACGTCTCAACCATGCCTTTTAAGCTCCACTTAAGTTCCCAGCCATAAGATGTTTGCATACCAAACAACTTGCGAAACATGTGTAATTTTTAAATCCAAACTTAACACCGTATCACCTAACACTTAACCACGAACTTAATGCCGTGGCCATAACGGAGGTTTCTGATCCATGACAATTGCGCAACAACAACACTTGATTCTCAGTCGCCACGAGGTCAGTTATCACGACCTCACCCTCTTCAAGCAAACCGATGGGTCGCCGATCGCATTTCTGGGTCGCGGCACCGCCGCCATCGATATGTACCGGGGCAACTTTGATATCAAGGATAACTTACAAACTAAGATTCCGCTCACCATCACTGATGAGCAGGTCGCTGAAGATGACATCACCCTGACGTTAGGGTTCGATGGCCGCGACTACCTTAGTCTTAACTTCACCATCGATAGTCACGACCGCCTACAAGTGACGCCAACCTTACTCATTGATGGTTGGAACCGCCTCTGGTTGCGGCTCACGGCTCAGTCAGACGAAAAGGTCTACGGGCTGGTGAACAACTCTCATATTTCAACTTACGCGGGCACCACTTCCCGCTCTGGTCATCCGAACCCGGAATTGGCCGCAACAAGCACACCCTGACCACCTTCCAAGCGGATCAAAATCACGCGGGTGGCGACTACTACACCACCAACTATCCGGAAGCAACGTTTGTTTCCACGCAACACTACTTCTGCCACGTGGAGAGTTACACCTACGCTGACTTTGATTTTCAAAACGATGACTACCACGAACTGCAATTCTGGGGCGTGCCGACTAAGTTAGTGTTTGACCAAGCGCCAACCTACTTAGAACTCGCGACCAAACTAACAGCGCTCATGGGCCGCAACGCCAACTTACCGACTTGGACCGACAACGGCATCATTTTGGGCTTACAGGGTGGCACGCAACGCGTCAACGACCTTAAAAATAAACTCCAGGCCCACGACGTTCAAATCGCCGGTCTCTGGTGTCAGGACTGGGAAGGCATCCGCATGACCAGCTTTGGCAAACGCCTCTTCTGGGATTGGCGCGCGGACGAAAGACTTTATCCGCACCTCACCGATCAGATTCAGGCTTGGCAACAGGACGGCATTCAATTTTTGGGGTACATCAACCCTACATCGCTAACGATGCCGAATCCTTCCAAGCCGCGGCCGCCAAGGGCTACTTCGCTCAAACACAGGACGGTGGCGTTTACCTCGTTGATTTCGGTGAATTTCACTGTGGCGTCGTTGACTTTACCAATCCCGACGCCTTCGAGTGGTTTAAAGGCATCATCAAGCACCAGTTGATTGACGCTGGCATCACCGGTTGGATGGCCGATTTCGGCGAGTATTTACCCACCGACGTCGTGCTGTACGACCATTCTGATCCACTGATGATGCACAACAAGTGGCCAGTGCTTTGGGCCCAGTGCAACTACGAAGCGGTGCAAGAATCCGGTAAAGCCGACCAACTGATGTACTTCATGCGTGCCGGCGCTGCTGGTAGTCAAAAATACACGCCGCTACTTTGGGCTGGTGATCAAAGCGTCAACTGGAGCCAAGACGATGGGCTGATTTCAACCGTGCCCGCCGCCCTCTCAAGCGGCATCATCGGTAACAGCCTAAGCCATAGCGATATCGGTGGCTACACCAGCCTCTACGGTAACGTGCGGTCGAAGGAACTGTTTATGCGGTGGGCCGAAATGGCCGCCTTTACGCCAATCATGCGGTCCCACGAAGGCAACCGACCTGACCAAAACTTCCAAGTTTACGAAGATGACGAAGCCATCGATCACTTAGCGCAATATACGAAAGTCTTCAAACGACTCACTGCATACCGCCGCGCCGTGATCGCCGAAGCCGCGCACCGCGGGTTACCCGCACAATGGCCACTGTTTATGCACTACGAGGACGATGCGCATGCCTACGACGTTCAAGACGAGTTCTTGTTTGGCAGTGACCTACTGGTTGCCCCCGTCAGCCAACCGAACCAAACCAGTTGGTCAGTTTACTTGCCAGATGATCAGTGGGTCCACCTCTGGTCAGGACGGCCTTACACCGGTGGCACCCACACCGTTCCAGCACCCTTGGGTGAAATTCCAGTCTTTTACCGCAAGGACTCAGCCTTTGCGGATCTCTTTCAACAGATAGGAGCTTCAAAATGACTTATCACGTGACGAATCCCTATACTGGACAGTCGGTTATCGACTATCCCAATGCATCTGATACCGACATCGCAACCGCCTTACAGCGGGGCGATACATACTACCACGACCACTACAACGATTCGGTAGCGCAACGGGCAGCCCAACTTCAAAAAATCGCCGACAGTTTCCGCAACCACGTTGACGACCTTGCCGAAACGGCCATGACTAACATGGGCAAACTCTACCGCGAAGGCCTCGGTGAAGCCAACGCCGCCGCTAATATCGCGCAGTACTACGTGGATCACGGGCCACAGGCGTTGCAGCCAAAACCCTATACGTATTTGGACAACAAACAAGCCCTTTTACGCTACGATGCGACTGGCATCGTGCTGGCAATCGAACCCTGGAACTTTCCTTATACTCAAGTGATGCGGGTGTTTGCGCCGAACTTCTTGTTGGGCAATCCAGTGATCTTAAAACACGCCGCCATCGTTGCGGGGTGTGCGGACTTGTTTGAAAAGCTGGTTTGGGACGCTATCGGTGACGATGGCGCCTTCAAGAACCTGTTCATCACTAACGATCAGGCCGCCGCAATCATCGCTGACGACCGCGTCCAGGGTGTCGCCCTCACCGGTTCCACCAAAGCCGGCAAAATCGTTTCAATGGAAGCAGCCCAAGCCTTAACCAAATCCACTCTAGAACTTGGCGGCAACGACGCCTTCATCGTCCTCCCCGGCGCTGACATTGATCAAGCCGTGGCGGATGGCGCCATCTCACGTCTGCGAAATGCTGGCCAAGTCTGTACCTCAGCCAAACGCTACATCGTCCATGAAGCCGTCGCCGAGGAATTTACCACTAAAATGATTGCGACCTTCAAGGCCCAACAAATTGGTGATCCGAAGCTGGACAGTACCACGATTGCGCCCCTGTCTTCTAAAGTGGCTCAAACTGGGCTTCAAGCCCAAGTTGATGCCGCCGTTGCCAACGGTGCCAAGGTCCTAGTTGACGGTGGTGCCGTGACCGATCAGCCCGGCAACTTCTTCAAGCCGGTGCTGTTAACGGGCATGACCCCCGCCAACCCAACCTACGATGACGAATTCTTCGGTCCCGTGGGTCAGATCCACGTGGTTAAGTCAACGGAAGCCGCCATTAAACTGGCGAATAGTTCGCAGTACGGCTTAGCCGGTGCCGTTTACGCTGGCACCACCGCCGAAGCACAGGCGGTCGCCGAACAACTCGAAACCGGTCAGATTTTCTTGAACCAACCTTCCAACGGTTACCCACAGTTACCGTTTGGTGGCGTCAAGAACTCCGGTTACGGCCGTGAAATGAGCGACCTCGCGTTATACGAATTCGCTAACCAAAAGATGATTGCGTTAGGCTGATCACCTTTTCAGCACCACTTGATTCTTAGCTCGATCCCAACGAGCTAAGGTGAGACAACTGTTGCGTTGTTTGACCTCAGCTCGCCGGGATACATAAACTACTTAGCAATCGGAGGGATTTAGCAAAATGGATTCTACAGAAACCCAAGCCGCAACTCAAAAAAACGACATTGCGCCCCGCACCGTCACCCTGCGTAACAAAATTGGTTACGCCATGGGCGACGTTGGGAATAACTTCCTGTTTGATATGGGACAACTCTACTTATTGAACTACTTTACCGACCAAGTCGGGCTTCCCAGCGCAGCCGCCGGGACGGTCTTTCTGGTTGCCAAAATCTGGGACGCCTTCGCTGACATGTCAGTGGGGACCTGGATCGATAACCGAACCAACATTAGTAAACGCGGGAAGTTCCGGCCGTTCCTATTGTGGGCCGGGATTCCACTCGGCCTGCTGCTGATCGCCAACTTTACCACGCCAAACTTCTCGGTGACCGGTAAACTGATCTGGGCCTACCTCGCCTACATGCTGTTTGGGACCTGTTACAGTATCTCCAACGTGCCGTTTGGTTCGATGATCCCGACGATGACCCGAAACAGTCAGGAACGTTCCGAACTGGCCTCTTGGCGTCAAGCGGGGTCTAACCTAGGCTTGATGCTGGCGACGATTGGGTTTATGCCGATCGTCAACCTGCTGCCAAACGAACAGACCGGTTACACCGTGGCTGTCGTGGTCTTCGCAGCTCTCGGCGTCATCTGCCAGTGGATCTCCTACGCCAACATTAAAGAAAACTACTCGGCGCCCGCGAAGCAGAAGGTCAATAAAAAGGACCTTAAAGCAGCGTTCAAATCACTGCTGAAAAATAAACCGCTCATCACTTTGAGCATCGTTAACCTGTTCACCTTCTCGGCTTTTAACCTCAAGCTAGCCGTTCAAGTTTACTACTGCAAGTACATTTTGAAAGATACTGCCGCCATCTCATGGTTGGGCTTCTTCAGTATCGGGATGGTCTTCGTCTCGGTATTTTTAACCCCAATCTTAACCAAACGCATTGATAAAAAATACGTCTACATGCTGGGCTGCGCCATCTGGGCCATCGCCGACATTCTTGGCTTCTTCATGGCCGACAACACCTTCCTGTTCGTGTTCTTTACCTCTATCGCCTACCTTGCGACGGCTTTACCAGCGCCCTCAACTGGGCCCTCGTTTCCGACTGTGTGGAATATGGCGAATGGCAGACCGGCATCCGTTCCGAAGGGATGACCTACTCCTTCTTCCTGTACTTCCGAAAGCTCTCTCAAGCCATTGCCGGCTTCGTGCCTGGCGTCGTGCTCGCCTGGGTCGGTTACGTCCCTGGTCAAACGCAAACCGCCGGCGCCCTACTGGGGATTCGTGGCTTGATGTTCCTGTACTCGGCCGTCTTATCGATTGCCACCATCATCTTGATGTACTGGGCTTACTCCCTGACTGAAAAGCGCTACGGCGCCATCGTCAAGGACCTGCTGAACCGTCGCGGTGATGAAAAAGTTAACTCAGTTCAAATGACTAATTAAAAAGGGGAATTTTATCATGAAGTATTTTTTAGATAGTGCCAAATTAGATGAAATCAAGCTTGCTTACGAACAATACGGCTTTGACGGTGTCACCACCAACCCCAAGCACATTATGGCCAGCGGCAAGCCGTTCATGACGGCGATTACCGACATCGCTAACTATGTGGCTGACAAGCCCGACTTCCCGGTTTCCGTAGAAATCAACCCTCACTTGGAAACCGCTGATGAAATGGTTGAAATGGCCACCAAGATTAGCGCCTTATCACCCAACTTCGTCATCAAGATTCCAACCAACAAACAGGGCATCATCGCCGCTCGCCGCCTCGAACAGGCCGGCATCCGCACGAATATGACGCTGGTCTTCTCCCCAGCCCAATCGATCATGCCGGGTAAAATCGGTGCCAAATACGTTTCGCCATTTGTCGGCTGGAAGGAAGATTACGGCGACGATGGCATGAACTACGTCAAGGACGTGGTCGACATCTACCGGACTTACAACTTCAAGACCGAAATCATCGTGGCCGCCATCCGCAACGCCAAACAGATCCAACAAGCTGCCATTTACGGTGCCGACATCGTGACCTGTTCACTGGCCGTTTACGAAAACAGCTTCTACAACCCTTACACCGACTAGGCTTGAAGATTTTCCAAGACGCCTGGGACAACACGGAAACGGAGTAAGCCATGATCACTTTAACGAAACTGCAACAAGCTAACCCTGATACTAAAATCACGTTAGTCACCGACCCCGCCTTCGCACTGTACGGCCGTGTGGTCACCCTTCCGCACCAAAATGAACTCGCTGAAACGTTGGCGGCCAACACAGCGATTCCCGCCGAAAAGAACGTCTACGTGCGCGACGACCCGCAATTTTTAACGGCCGCACAACGCGCCGACATCGGCCGCGACTTCTACGGTGAACAAGCCATCGAAATCGGTTACTGCAACGGTAACAGTGACCGGATCAACGCCTTTGAATGGCACAACTGTTCCGAACTGAATTTAGCCACTACGGATTTAGTGCTGTTCCTTGCCCACCGTAAGGACCTCGATGGCAAGACAATGACGACGGACAAGGCCCACGCTTTCTTCGTGCCAGCCGGGACCGCCATCGAAGTGTATCCAACCACCCTGCATTTTGCCCCCATCCGAGTTTGGCAATCCGGGTTCAAATGCCTAGTGGTGCTCACCGCCGACACCAACACGCCGCTGAACAGCGACCGGCAACCTGACGACCTGCTGTTCCAACACAACAAATGGCTCATCACCCACCCTGAAAATACCCGAATGGTGAATAACGGCGCGTTTGCTGGGCTTTCCGGCACCAACACCGTCATCACCCCACTTACTACAGACTAACTTAGAAGGAAGCGCACACTTATGAGCAAAATTCTCTACCTCCCCGTCGTCCGTCGTAAATTTGACGCCGACACCGCTGAAAAAATCATGCAAAGCACCAAACAGCAATTATCCGAATACGATTTGGTTGCGCCAGAAGCTTCATTAGGCGACCCAACAGAACTGAGCAGCTATCTGGCCTCTGTTCGTGATCAACATTTCGCTGGCATCATCTTCCATAACACGACCTTTACGGATGCCGAGTTCATCAAACTGGTCCACGAATGGTACCCCAACACCCCAATCTTATTGTTGGCACCCCACGAACCCAGCATTCACGGTTGGTTACGCCTCAACGCGTTAACTGGCATCATGAGCTCTGGCAACTATTTAGCCAGCCAACACCACCAGTTCGACCACATCTACGGCAACCCTGACGAACCGGCCGTTCACGATAAGATCAATAGCTTCGTGAAGGCCGCTCAGATCAAGGACGAAGTCGCCCACCTCAACATTGGCGTTGTTGGCACCTTTCCACCCGGATTCTTCTTCTCAGATGCCAACGCTGCTGAACTTCAGAAGCATTTTGGCACCCACCTGATCCACTACAACATCGACGACTGTTTCGACCAAGCCTACGCTTTAGAACCCGCCGTCTACAAGGAACAACTGGACTACGCCATCGCCAACTTCAAGGATCTTGACGCCAAGGGTGATGAAACCATCCGCTTCGTGAAGTTCGCCACCCTGATGAAGCAGTACCAAGCCCAAGACCACTTAGGTGCCCTAGCGTCACGCTGCTGGCCAGACTTTTTCGACAAATACCACAGTGCCCCCGGCGCCGTTTGGTCCCAGCTCTGTGACCAACAGTTGCCGACTGCAATGGAATGTGACATTCACGGTGCGTTGTCGATGTACATCCTGCAACAGATGACCAGCGACCACGCCGCCACCTTCTTGGGTGACTTCTCCAGCATGGATCCAAGCGATAACACGATGACCACTTGGCACGACTACGGCGCTTACTCACTTGCCAACCCCAAGTACGGCGTTGAAGCAGCGTTCACCCAAACCGCAAAGTGCCCGTTAGCCCGAACATGGTCCTCAAGCCTGGACAAGTGACCTTCTTACGGGTCCACTACACCGAACTTGACGGCTACGAATTAGCAATTTCTCGCGGCAACGTGTTAGACGTTGAACCACAATTCAACGGTGCTTCTGGTCGAGTCCAAATGGACGCGCCAGTTGAACAACTGGTTGACCAATTCGTTGAAGAAGGCTACGAATCTCACTTTGCGCTGGTTTATGGCGATTACGTTGATGATTTGAAGGCTCTTGGTCGGTTGTTGCAGATTCCGGTTAAAGTTTATACGGATTAATAAAAGTACCGCTAATTTTCGAGGTCGAAAATTAGCGGTACTTTTGCTTTAAATTTACTCGTCTTACCTCACCTCGCTCGTGTATACTAAATTGTAAACGATTACACAAAAAAAGGAAGACCTCACATGGACTATCTCATTAACATGCCCGTCAACAACTGGTCCGTTGACGAATTCGACAGCACTGACGACCTCAAACACTTTTACCAGCAGTATGGTTGCAACGGCATCGAGGCCATTTTAGTTGGCGATGATTTCTCACCTAAGATGAAAGCCGACATGATTCCCGGCCTGCACCTCAGTTTCTACGCCAACTGGCTACCGCTATGGCAAAACGACACCGAAACCTTAATGAAGGAGTACGGTTCCGAAGCTGCCTGGACCGAATTTTTCCAAGCCAAGAACCGCGAAGAACTGATTGAAGTCTACGGTAAACAGTTGATTGCAGCCCATAAGTTAGGGGTTAAATACGTGGTCTACCACGTTGGCGACACTACCCTCGACGAACTCTACGCCTACGACAAGGCCGACATCAGCTACAAGAACCAGCAAATCATCGATGGTACCGTGGAGATGGCCAATACCCTTTACGACCGCTATGGTGAGTATATGGACTACGACTTTCTATTTGAAAATTTGACCGTGGGTGAGCTGAACTTGCTGAATCCCAAAACACCACTAGAACTATTAGACCGGGTAAATATTCCTAATACCGGCATCGTTTTGGATACTGGTCATTTAAGCAACACGAATTTAGCCATCACGAACCAAGACGATGCCTGTGATTACATCATGCAGATTCTCGACCGAAACGAGAGTCTAATTCCGTACATTAAGGTCATGCATTTAAACTGTAGCGTGGCCGCCCATGACGGCTTCTTTGCGGAAGTTGCTAAAAACGTACCGTTAGACCACTCTAAGTCGTACCTCGACCAGTTTGCGCAAGTCTACAACCGGTTGGGTAAGGCTGATCAGCACATTCCGTTTACGACGTCGGCTATTCAGAAAGTGGTGGACCGCGTACAGCCAGAGGTTGTGGTTAACGAACTGGCTCACCATAACCGTGAGGAGTGGGGCGACCGGATTGGGACGCAGATGGCGGCGTTGGGAAAGTATCAGAAGTGAGTTTTCAACATTGATATAGCGTTAGTCCGTCAGGTTAAGTGCTGGAGATGCCCTGAGGTGGTGTCTGTGGCGCTTTTTTGTTGGATTAGCGTTGGGTGGCGACGTTCATTGCTATTACGTTGTTTTCGGCGTACTTTTGACTGAATTTTTCCGCTATTAGGTTATAGTCTAATTTCGGCTTCGTTACTTTTTTCTGGACACCACGCCGAAATGCGCGAGGAGAAGCAAAGGGCTATGTGTAAGGGGAATCCCAAGTAAATCTACCAAAAACGGTAGCTTCACTTGGGATTCCCCTTACACGCCGCCCTTTAACCGCTTCTCCTCACGTTCTGTACCCTTTACTTTTCCTTTACTTCCTTTTAAGTTCGCTTTAAGCTACCAGCCGTATATTAGACTCATCAACAAGCAAACAACAACTTAATCAATCCAATTTGAAAGGAAGCCCTGCCCATGAAGCCTAGTGGTCATCACCGGTACCCCCTAATGCCAACGGTGATCACGGTAATGAATCTTTAAAGGTTCAAGCAAGTAATACCCCCAAACATGATGAGGTCGGCTAGCCCCCTAACTAGTCGGCTTTCCTTAATCAAAATGACGAGTAACACCCTTTTCAAGCATATATATAAACAAACAACATAAACCCGAAAAATCTTCCAACAGGACTCCCATGCTGTTGGGGGATTTTGGTGAGAGAGTGTGAAAAAAATCGGTTAGGTCCCAGAAGATAAGCAGGTAAGGACGTAGAGTCCCGGGTCTGGGGTCTGCGTCCTTACCTGCTTACCTGGCCGGGACCTGATTTTTTCACACGTTTAGGCTATATAACCGTCAAGAACCCCATTTTATGTTTCACTTAAGCCAAATTTAAGTCCCGCTTAAGCGTCACCCCTTAATATATAACTTGTAGATGAGGTTCCTACCTCTCTAAAATTGATCACCCTCACGACACTAGCCCCCTAACTAGTATCGTGAAACAGTCGCTACTCCCACTAACAACCCCAAACCAACAACTTGATGCCCCCTAATCATCAAGTCTCCCATTCATCAGCGACCGGGAATTGATCAATTTGTAGATAACTAAAAAATCACCGGCCGTCCTCCCCTGACATTGCCGGTGATTTTTTGTATTTTATAACGCAACCTCACTTTAAGCTAGGCTTAAGTTGCCATTAAGTTCTGCTTAAGCTACACCCGTTATGATGTTACTTGTAGATGAGGTTTTACCTCTCTAAATTGATCACCCTCGCCAAACTAGCCCCCTAACTAGGTTGGTGAATCGGTTGCAACTCCCACTCTTAACAAACCCCTAAACTAACAACAACTTGGTGTTCCCTAATCACCAAGCCCCCATTCATCCGCAACCGGGTGTGATCAATTTCTGACATAACTTAAAAATCACCGGCCGTCCTCCCCTGACGTTGCCGGTGATTTTTGTTTTTTAATCCGCCACTGATAAATTCAACTTAAGCTTCACTTAAGCACCAGTTAAGTCCGCTTTAAGCTCCCCGAACTATCATGGTTCTTGTAGATGAGATTCAATCCTAGTCAACTGAAAGGAAGTCTGTTTATGAAAATACTACTTGCAGCTATCCCCGCCGTGATCACGGTCGCGACCATTAGCGCCGTCACCGTCCACCGTCACCAGCAACGCTTGCTGGCAATGATTCCCCTCAAATAACCAAGAAGTGCAAATTTAGCTCCCACGATTTCTCAAATCAAACTTTTCCAAACCAACTTAACTGAATTGAACAACACCCCTAATTAACTGAAATACCCCTCTCTCTTAGCAACATCTTCTTAGCAACATCTCCCTAACTAAATAACGCAAAAAACGGCCACTTTCCCCTGAGTGGCCGTTTTTTTGTGTCCGTAAGCCATAAAAAATAAGTCCACTCATAACGAGTGAACTTACCGTGAAACATTTTTAGCGATAAATAACAATGTCAACATCATCGTTGATCAAACCGACTAACCTTACTTAGAATCTGTTTTCTTGCGTTTCTTCCAGCCAGTCAACCCCAGCGCACTCATCAAAAGTAACCCGATAAGTGATGTGGCCTGATTAGCCTCATCAGTTTGTGGCAAAGTAGCCTGTTCATTTGATGTTGGTGACTGACCGACTGTAACAGTCCCAGTTGCCGCTGGTGTTTTAACCGCGCCTGGTGTCGTTGGTGTCGCTGTGACTTGACCACCACTTCCGCCAGTCTTGGTATTACCACCGTTGTCACCGGTACCCGCGCTGGCACCACCGCCAGTAGTACCACCAGTATCTACTATTGGTGTGTCAATAACTGGTGTCGTGCCGCCTGGGGTCTCGTTACCACCTGAACCGTTACCGCCACCTGGGGTTGGTGTTTCAATCCCAGTTCCCGGTGTAGACGTTCCTGGCGTAGAAGTTTCTGGCGTAGAAGTTCCCGGAACAGCCGTGTAGTGCACGTTAACGATCGTATTGGCATCCGTTGGTGCAACCGCTAATTGCGCGACAATTGCCAAATCAGGGTATACCCTTGAATCGTAGGACTCAAAACTGCAGGGAAAACATTCGAATCAACAACTGTCCAATCACCATAAGTGACCGCTCCCGTTGCAACGTTCAAAGTCGCCTGACGCTCATAGTGCACGAGCTGGATCACACTATCCGCCGCCTTAGTGCCATCCGGATTCAAGTAATTGATCGTCCGTGAAATGATCTGGTTAAGATCACTTTGAGTCAAGCCACCCGGATACTTAGGGCTATCCTCATCGCCAGGAACGATTGACGTTCCCGGATCTTTAGGTCCCGTTGGGTTGCTTGGATCAATCGGCTTGTTTGGATCTGGGTCCTTTGGCCCAACGATGATCTCAGCAGGATAGTATTTGACCGTCGTGACGATCGGCGCTGTGTCGCCGGTGACCGTAACAGCATCGACTGTCGTTACGATTGGATACAGACCTGCCACACTTGGACTCGTCACCGCCGCAAATTGATCAGTCGTCACTGGTGTCCATGGTGAGTAGGTCACCGTTCCAGTCGCAACATTAACGGTCCCGGTTCGGGTAAAGGCTAACGTTGCAGCACTGTCTGGTGCAACCGTCTCACCCGTACCAGCGTTTACATAGTGAATCGTTTGCGTCACGATGGTGTTCAGATCCTTTTCGGTGACACCTTCAGGGTATTTCGGCCCATCTTCATCACCTGGTACGATCGAGGTCCCCGGATCTTTTGGCCCGGTTGGGTTGCTTGGGTCGATTGGTTTGTCTGGATCTGGATCATGTGGTCCGACAATCACTTCAGCTGGATAGTAAAATACTGTCATATCGGTATTTTCATCCGTTGCCGTCACCGCTTGGGCATCAACTTGTGGGTTCAATGTGATCTTACCCGCCACTGTTGGGTTGACGACTGCCGGATAATTGGCAGTCGCTGGCGTCCAATCCGTGTACGTGACTTGCCCGGTCTGAACGGCCACGATACCGTTGCGTTCGAAGGCTTGCGTTGCCACGTTGTCCTTGGCGACCGTCTCACCAGTAAGTTTATCGATATAGTGAATCGTTTGGGTCTTAGTAACGTTCAAGTCGTCTGCCGTCAAACCACCTGGATACTTAGGGCTATCCTCGTCACCTGGTACCACGTCCGTCCCCTCGTCCTTTGGCCCAGTTGGGTTACTTGGATCGATCGGCTTAGTTGGATCGGGGTCTTTTGGTCCCACGATAACTTGATCAGGATAGTATTTGACCGTCTCAACGATCGGTTGACTATCGCCTTTCACCGTTGTCGCCGGGATACTAGTGACCAAAGGATAGTACCCATCGACCGTTGGACTGACGACTTCACCAAATACATCCGTCGTGACCGCTTTCCAGTCAGCGTAACTCACGGTGCCGTTTTGCACATCAACTGTCCCAGTCCGCGTAAACGCTAATTCAGCGGTTGCGTCTTTCGCAATTGGTTGTCCAGTCGCGGCATCAATATAATGTACCGTTTGCGTTACTGACGTTTTCAAATCATCGGCCGTCACGCCACCCGGATATTTAGGACTGTCCTCATCACCGGGAACGATCGACGTTCCTGGATCTTTTGGCCCAGTTGGGTTAGTCTCGTCGATTGGCTTGTTTGGATCAGGTTCATTTGGCCCGACGATGATTTCTTTAGGGTAGTATTTAACCGTTTCAACGATTGGCTGACTGTCACCAGTGACCGTAACCGCTGGAATTGCCTTGACCAAAGTAAACATGCCATCAACGTCTGGGCTAACAACTTCACCAAATTGATCAGTTGTCGTCGCTACCCAAGGTGAGTAGGTCACTTCCCCAGTGGCCACATTCACCGTCCCAGTTCGCGTAAAGGCCAATTCAGCAGTCACGTCAGTTGCAACCGAATCACCAGTTGTTGCATCAACATAGTGGACCGTTTGGGTGATCTTTGCATTCAGCTTATCTGCCGTCACGCCTTCAGGATATTTCGGCCCGTCCTCATCACCTGGCACGATCGACGTTCCTGGATCTTTTGGCCCGGTTGGGTTGCTTGGGTCGATTGGCTTGTCTGGATCAGGGTCATGCGGACCAACGATCACTTCAGCTGGATAGTAAAATACTGTCATATCAGTATTTTCATCCGTTGCTGTCACCGCTTGGGCATCAACTTGTGGGTTCAATGCGATCTTACCCGCCACGGTTGGGTTGACGACTGCCGGATAATTGGCAGTCGCTGGCGTCCAATCCGTGTACGTGACTTGCCCGGTCTGAACGGCCACGATACCGTTGCGTTCGAAGGCCTGCGTTGCCACGTTGTCTTTGGCGACCGTCTCACCAGTAAGTTTATCGATATAGTGAATCGTTTGGGTCTTAGTAACGTTCAAGTCGTCTGCCGTCAAACCACCTGGATACTTAGGGCTATCCTCGTCACCTGGTACCACGTCCGTCCCCTCGTCCTTTGGCCCAGTTGGGTTACTTGGATCGATCGGCTTATTAGGATCAGGATCTTTTGGTCCGACAATGATCTCAGCTGGGTAGTATTTAACGACCTCAACGATTGGCGCGGTCTCGTTAGTTACTTTTACCGCTGGCACCACGCTAACGTTTGGATAATACCCAGCCACCGTTGGACTAGTAACTGCCGCAAACTCATCCGTTGTCACTGGCTGCCAATCAGCATATGTCACCGTACCGGTCGCAACGTTCAGCGTTCCGGTCCGGGTGAAGGCCAATTCAGCATTGTTAGTTTGTGCGATTGGATCGCCCGTTACCGCATCAACGTAGTTAATCGTCTGCGTTACCTTGGCATTCAGATCATCGGCCGTCAAACCGCCCGGATACTTAGGGCCATCCTCATCACCCGGAACGATCGTGGTACCTTCATCCTTTGGTCCAGTCGGATTAGTTTCATCGATTGGCTTATTAGGATCTGGATCATGCGGCCCAACAACGATTTCGGCCGGATAGTAGAAGACAGTGATGTCTTTATCCGTATCAGTATAAGCCACATCCATGGCAGCAACTTCTGGTTCAAAGGTAATTTTGCCTTCAACGACCGGACTAGCAACTGCCGCAAACGTTCCGGGTGCCGGTGTCCAATCAGTATACGATACGGTCCCCTTTTGAACATCAACGAGACCAGTCCGGGTGTATTCAATGATTGCGGTATTGTCTTCAGCAACCTTTTCACCCGTGGCCTTATCAACGTAATGGATCGTTTGTGTTCGCTGACCATTCAGGTCTTCTGCTGTAACCCCAGCCGGATATTCAGGGCTGTTGTCATCACCTGGAACGATTTTGTCGCCTTCGTCCTTTGGCCCGGTCGGATTGCTTGGATCGATTGGTTTGTCTGGATCCGGTTCTTTTGGACCAACAACAATCTCATTTGGATAGTAAACAACCGTCACTTCTGATGGGGCACTATTGACCGTTACCGGAACGCCTTCAACGACTGGGGTCTTGGTAAAGTAACCCGTAACCGTTGGACTAGTCGCATCTGGGTAAGCCGTTGGGCCCTTCCAGTCTTGATAGTAAACAGTTGGGTTCCCATTTTCATCTAGTTGATCAAACCGAATCAACGCCACCCGACTGTACTCAGCCGGTGTAACCTCATCTGGCGCCAGTGTCTCACCAGTCAACGCGCTGACGTAGTGGATCGTCCGGTCAACCGACTTATTCAGGTCATCTTTAGTGACCCCATTTGGGTAGACCCGCGGATCATCAGGCTTATCCGTCACAGTATCGCCCTGATCTTTAGGTCCAGTTGGATCACTTGGCTCAACTGGTTCTTTCGGTCCAACAATTACCTCGGCTGGATAATAGTTAACCGTATCCTCATATGCCGGGTTCTCTTGGGTCACGTCAACTGGCACTTCTGGATAAACTGGCTTACTCGTGACATAACCCCGAACCACTGGATTGGTAACTTCCGCAAACGTATCAGTCGTCACCGGACGCCAATCCGTATAAGTTACCTGCGGATTACCTTGGCTGTCAGTCTTGCTGAAATCAACACTGGCAGCCCGTTTAAAGTCTAGCGATGTCGTATAATCGGACGCCACCGTCTCACCAGTTTCACCGTCTTGGTAGTGCAGGATCTCCGGTACGATTGTTTCTAAATTATTATCAGATACCCCTGGCGGAAAGACAGGTGAATTTGGATCACCCGGTTTAACTGGGGTATTGGGATCCTTTGGTGATACGTTAGTACTTGGGTTATTGGGATCCTCAACCGTATCTGGGTCAACAGTATAGACTGCCGGGTAAAGTTGAACATACTGTTTAACGTCCCCATTTAAAAGACCTGGTATCGTCGTTAGTCCACTTGTGGCAGGTAAGTAGCCATCGATTTTTTCCAGATCTTCTTTAGCAATTGCTGGAAAGACGGCAGCTGCACCGTTAGCCTGAGTATACGTTCCTCGCGTAATGGTGGCACTATTAGCTGAAACGCCTGATGGGGTGCCACCAGCCTGTACGATCATCGACGTTGGTTGACTTGACTTAATTTCAGCGCCCGTCAAAGCATCCATATAAACAATGGTTCTGGTATCTTGACCATATTGTAAGGCAGCAGCGGCCCCTGGAATATCGCCAATGTTATTACTTTCAACCACGTAGATGCCATCAGTTGCCGTAAACCCAGCTGCCGCTAAATCGGCGCTCCAAGTCCAGTTACTGCCAACTGTCGCCGTGACCGACTTCTTGCCATCATCAGACTTGATCGTGATCGTATCGCCGACAGCAGTTCCAGTTCCAGATGCAGCTAACTCGGTTGAACTAAATGGGTTCCATGTAACGGTTGGTTTGAGCTGAATATTTTCAATTGTAAATACACCATCGTAGACCCGATTAGATGCGGATACTGCGGTTGGTGACGTGCCTGTCGTGTAATATTGACTGGTCGACACCGTGATCGTATCGGCGTTGCCGACTGTCGCAGTCTTGGTCGTTGCATTAATCGAAATTGATTTTGGAAAACCGTCACCAATATTTGTCAACACCGTAACGCTCGGACTAGCGCCGGGGGCATCGGATTCAATAAATAAGGATGGGACCCCACCGGATGCCTGTTGGAAAGTCGACGATGTGCCGTCATAGCGAGATTTTGATTAGGCACCGTGACAGTGATCACTGATGCCGGTGTCAGTTCAACCTTGCCATTCACGGTACGCGTATTGGTGGCCGAGATGGTCACGCCCTTGACCCAAATTTGACCGTTAATGACCTCGGTTGAAAGCGCATTGGGATAAGTGGCAATATTACCACTGAATGGTGTCCCTGAAAATTCAATCGCTACCGTTGGACTCGTGTAAAAAGCATTTGTCCCGGGTCCACCCACTTGAGTCAGTCCAGCAGCCGTTGTCGAAGCGTTGGTCTTATCCTTATAGATAGCGATTGCTTCTTGCAGCGCCGTATTGGTCATCGTTACTGATCCAGGATTAACCGCCGAGACCTGTGTCGCCGGAATAATGACCGACGACATGACCAATGGAGCGGCCGGTACTGCTGCTGATACGGCTTTAGTAGCTGCTGTCGATGGTGCTGCAGCCGCAATTGATTGTTGCGTTGCCGCCGAAGCAGAAGCTGCTGTTGTCGTTGAACTGTTATCAGTCGAATTTACATTACCGGATGTTTCCTGTTTAATAGTTGGCGTTTGGTCTGGTGCCGTACTTTCTGATTGAGATTGGGTAGCTGTCGCCCCGGCGCCTGAACCACTGGCTGGCGTGGTGGCAGTTGTACTTGCTGAATCACTAGCCGGTTTCGTGGTAGCAGTCGAACTCGCATCCGTTGAAGCAGCTGGTGTTGCTGGGGCACTATCCACCGGTTGATATGTTGAATCAGCAGAAATTTCAGATGATGTCGTCGTTTGTGCCGACTCAGCAGTCGCTTGCTGGGGCGTTGAATCTGCGACCGGTTGCTGTGGTGCCGCAGTTGCATCAGCCGCCGGTGTCGTTAAGGTTGCAGTTTGCTCGTCCCCCGTTCCACTGGTAGTTGATGGTGCTGGTGCACTAACTACCGGATCAGCTGTGTCGCTAGTGGCAGCCTTGGCAGGGACAGTCGAAACGGCTAAACCTAGTGCAGTGGTTGCAATTCCAGCCACAATCCAATTTTTGCCATTTTTATACATTTTATACCAAACTTTTGTCTGGGCCGTGTCCTTTATTAGCTTGGCACGGCCGCGAACCGCTCTCTTACTCATGCCAATTCCTCCTCCTCGAATCTTGGCCATTTTCGCTACAAACACAAACACCTGACTTCCCCAACTTTCACAGCGTAGTTTAATGCGATTGGTATAGATTATCAACTAATTACACACCAACTAGCAAAAGTCGGTTCACACCTAAAATATCGTCATTTTTTTGAATGTATTATAACGGCTGTCAATTATTGGTATAGTTACAAGGATAGCTGTGCTCATCTCCAGCACAAGTTCGTTTTGATTCATCACCTATATTGGGCACATTGAAATGGCTTTAAGAAACGGGTAGCTTCAGGCTGTTTTTGGCCGCCACGCTGAAACGTGCGCCACAAGGCAGAAGGTTATGTGTAGGGGAGAAAAAGCGGTATTGCCCCAAAACCAGGCAATACCGCTTTTTCTTCCCTACACGCCACCTTCTAATCGCCTTGTTCTGCACTCTGCGCTATAATAGACTCTAATCAAACTCTAACGATAAAAGGGGACCTCACCATGAACGTCCATACCGGATCAGAACCTTGGAACCACGCCGCTGCCTTAGCGGTTCGCCTAAACGTGTTTGTTCAGGAACGTAACATCGCTATTGAAGATGAATTTGACGACCACGACCTGCCCGACACGGTTTACGCGGTGGTCTATGCGGACGCTAAAACACCCGTTGCAACTGGTCGTTATCAGCCGTTAGATGCTGACACGATTCGGATCGCCCGGATCGCAACGCTGAAAGACTACCGTGGTCAGCACCTTGGTGCACAAGTGGTTGCGGCTCTGGAGGACAAAGCGCGTCAAGAAGGTTACAAAACATCCCTGATTCACAGCGAATTGACCGCCCAAGGTTTCTACGAACGCCAAGGCTACGTTGTTAGTTCCGAAATGTACTTGGAAGACGGCGTTCCTTGCGTCAATGTCGAGAAAAAATTATAACAGCAAAAACGACAACCGGATTTTTCGGTTGTCGTTTTTTAGTTCGTTTTGCGCAACGTCTCAGAAATCGTTGTCACGACCTGCTGTTGCGCCGGCGTAAATACGTGCGACCGCCGATAGACTAAACTCGTCATAAATTGCGGCACCTGCTCGTCTAATAACGGTACCCGCACGACATCAGCATCCTGCTCCAAAATGGTCGTAGTTAAAAAACCGACGCCAACCCCATCCGCAATCAGGTTCAGCAAACTCTGCGTCCCGTTAGACCTGAAAACGACGTGCGGCCGGAAGTGGTTCTGTTTCGCCAAATCATTGAAGGCGCGGTTGTGAATGAAGCCGCCCTTGAACAGGACAAAGTCTTCACCCTTCAAATCCGCAAAGTAAACTCCGGCTGTTTCGCCAACGGATGCGTGCGCGCAACGTAAATTGCAAAGGGGCGTTGATCAAATATCACCGTCTCTAAGTTAGGATCGTTTAGCGGTGCCACTGATCCTAATAACGCGAGGTCAATCGTCCCCGCCTGCAAAGCTTCCAAGGTGGTCATCGACCCCTCCTCCAACGTTTGCAGGCGACTCAATAAATTAGCCGCCTTCAACTGCTTCGCGATTTTCGGAAAATAAGTATTTTCAATAATCGGCGGTAATCCCAGCAATAGTTTTTCCTGCTTCTGATTTTGCAACTCTTGCCGCAGCAATCGATCCTCGTTCACGATGTTGGTCGCGTGCACGAGAAGTTGCTGGCCACTAGGCGTTATCAGCAGATCACCGTGTGCGCGATGCCGAATCAAGAGCGTTGCATCCAGCTCCTTTTCCAGTCGTTGCAACGCAAACGTGATGGTTGGTTGACTGACATGAAAATACTGCGCCACTTGAGAAAAATTTTTAATTTCGGTGAGTTTAACAAAGTAAGCTAAATCCCGGATATTCACGACGATCGCATCCCCTACGCGTTATTTTAAAGCTTCTTTCTCCTATTATAACCATTTCTTATTAAGAGTGAGTAAGTTGACTATCAAAAATCAACGGCGTTACACTGACCTTATTCAAATACGAAGAAGGCCAAAACATGTCATATCAATTACTAAACGATCCATTCCAAAACAAAGGGACCGCTTTTACCACTGCTGAACGCCGCTCACTTGGTTTAGAGGCTTACTGCCGCCTTACGTTCAAACGCTTGATCAACAGACTGAGCAAGCTTACGCTCAGTTTCAAGCGGAAGCAACGCCCCTAGCTAAGCGTCGGTTCCTGATGACGATTTTTAACGAAAACCGCGTTCTTTTTTACAAACTGTTCAGCCAGCACGTTACCGAATTCATGCCAATCGTTTACGATCCAGTGATTGCTGACAGCATCGAGCACTATAGCAGCCTATTCGTTGATCCTCAAGGCGCAGCGTTCTTGTCCATTGATGATCCCGAGGCCATCAAGGCCAGCTTAACGAACGCCGCAGCTGGTCGCGACATCCGTTTAATCGTGGTCACCGATGCTGAAGGCATCCTTGGTATCGGTGACTGGGGCACTAACGGTGTCGATATCGCCGTTGGTAAGCTGATGGTTTACACTGCCGCAGCCGGTATCGATCCATCACAAGTCCTCCCAGTCGTTTTGGACGCCGGGACGAATAACCAAACCCTATTAAACAGTCCCCGCTACCTTGGTAACCGCCACGAACGGGTAACTGGCAAGCGTTACGATGCGTTCGTTGACCAGTTTGTGACTACCGCTGAATCACTGTTCGATAATCTCTACCTGCATTTCGAAGACTTTGGTCGCGACCACGCAGCCAACTTGTTGGCCAAATACCGGGATCGTTACACCATCTTCAACGATGATATTCAAGGCACCGGATCATTACGTTAGCTGCCGTCCTTGGTGCGCTCAACGTGTCGAAACAATCCTTACTCGACCAGCGTTACCTGTGCTTCGGTGCTGGAACTGCCGGCGCCGGAATTGCTAAGCGGGTTTATGATGAATACCTGCAACACGGTTTAACCCCCGCTGAAGCTAAAAGTCATTTCTACCTCGTTGATCGTCAGGGACTATTGTTTGACGATGATGCAACGTTAACCCCAGAACAGCGGGAATTCGCTCGTTCCCGGACGGAATTTAACCACCCCGAAACGTTGACGACTTTGGCTGCCGTAGTAAGCGCCATTCACCCAACGATTTTAGTCGGCACATCAACGCAACCGGGTACCTTCACCGAGGCCATCATCCGTGACATGGCAGCTCACACTGAACGACCAATTATTTTACCATTGTCCAATCCCACTAAATTGGCCGAAGCCAGCGCAAAGGACTTACTGACTTGGACTGACGGTCGGGCATTGGTCGCCACTGGGATTCCAGCCGATGACGTGACGTTAAACGGTGTCACTTATCAAATTGGCCAAGCCAACAACGCACTCATTTACCCTGGGTTAGGCCTTGGCGTGATTGCTAGCACGGCAACGACTTTGAACGATACCATGTTGTCCGCCGCTGCTCACTCCCTTGGTGGGTTAGTTGACCCAGATCAACCCGGTGCCGCAATCTTGCCACCCGTTACGCAGTTGAATCAGTTCTCAACTGCAGTGGCCAAGGCGGTCGCTCAGAGTGCTGTGGATCAGAAGTTAACGCGGACAGCTGTTGTGGATGTGTCGCAGGCGATTGCTGATACGCAGTGGGTACCAGAATATTAATCTTTATTTTTGAGAGTGGAACAGACTCGCGTGACCCGGTTGGGGGTTGGCGGGTCTGTTTTTTTCGCCGAAATGATCAGTACCGGCACTATGCCTTTTAGGAATGAGCGTTGTTTGTTGCTGAGTGCGGTTTGGCGACGCTCATTGCTATTACTTTGTTTTCGGCGCCTCTTGGACTTGGATGTTCCGGATAATCGATTTTATTGAAACACTGATTACGGGACTTCGTTTAGGCCACCGCACCGAAACGTGCTGCGAAGAGCAGAGAGTTGCATATACGGGAGTCCGTCCCATACTGGCGAAACCCAGCCAGCATGGGACGGACTCCCGTATACTCCACTCTCTAAGCGCTCTTCTCCGCACCTAATGCGTAATAATCTTCCCCAAAAATTGCCGCGCCCGCTCATTTGTTGGTTGGCCATCGAAGAACTTTTCCTTCGTATCATCTTCCAAAATCTGACCATCTGCCATGAAGATAACCCGGTTAGCCACTTCGCGCGCGAAGCCCATTTCGTGGGTCACCACCAGCATTGTCATGTCGGAATCTTTAGCGATATCCTTCATAACGTTCAGCACATCATCGATCATTTCGGGATCCAGCGCACTGGTTGGTTCATCAAACAGCAACGCCTTGGGCTTCATTGCCAACGATCTCGCAATGGCGATCCGCTGTTGTTGGCCCCCTGATAATTGCGATGGGAACTTTTCAGCTTGGTTGACCAAGTCTACCCGGTCCAACAAATCCATCGCAATTTTGCGGTTTTCTTCTTCTGGCCGCTTCAGCACCATTCGTGGCGCCAGCATGATGTTTTCCAAAATCGACTTGTTAGCATACAGATTGAAGTGTTGGAACACCATCCCCACGTTCTTACGAATTCGGTTCATATCGGTCTTCTTTTCCGCTAGATCCTGACCGTTTACGATCAACTGGCCCTTTTGAATCGTTTCAAGACCGTTGATCGTCCGAATCAGCGTTGATTTACCAGAACCAGATGGGCCAATCAGCACCACCGTTTCGCCACCATCGATTTTTAAGTTAATGTTGTGCAGTGCGTGGTAGTCGCCGTAGTATTTTTCAACGTTATGAAATTCGATCATTGACATGTGAATCCCTCCCTTTTCTACTATTTAATGTGCGCGTTCAATGAGGTGATCAAAGATACTGATGAATGCCGGGGTCGTTCTAAACATCCGCTCTGGGTGGAACTGGACCGCAAACACGTTGCCATCATCGGATTCAATCGCTTCAATGACGTGGTCATCGCTTTCCGCCACTGCGGTAAGCCCCTTTCCCAGATCGTGGATGGCTTGATGATGGAACGTGTTGACCAAGAAGCGGTGCCCCATCAGCTTATCTAGGAATGAATCGGCCGTCGTTGTAACGTGCTGGGTAGGAATCTCCCAAGACGTTGGCAACTGATTATGCTTCTCAGTGGCCCCCATTTGAACGTAAATGTCTTGGTACAACGTCCCACCAAGCGCAACGTTAATGACCTGTTCGCCACGACAAATCCCTAAGATTGGTTTATGGGCCTTCACAGCTGCCTTCACCAACGCAATTTCAAACCGATCGCGGTAAATATCCGACTCAGCCATTTCCCGAATTGGTTCCGTATCATATAGTACTGGCGACAGTCCCTGACCGCCAGCTAACAATAACCCGTCAACAAGTTCTATGTAGTCTTCTGCATCGCTAGGATCGCCTAGTGGCAAGACAACGGGTAAGCCGCCTGCTTTGCGAATCGCGTCCACGTAGTCTTTTTGGATGTAATCAAAATAGTTCGTATCTAAAGTCTGTGTTGGGTGAATCATGTGATTGCTAGCAATGCCAATTTTAATGGTCAATTCAAGGCCCTCTCTCTGAATATTAAAATGAATATTAGAGTGAATATTCAGAATATTTAAACCATTTTTGAATGAATATCACTCGCTACATTAAAATATACTAATTATTTTTTAATGTGTCAAGTATGGCGCATTAACGGTAACTACGCAGAATTCAGAGATGTATTAATTAGAACAAGTCACTTTTATTTTCATATAAAGCGTGGTATAGTATTCAAAAACCGCCAAGGATGTGAAATTAATGAGAAAAAATTCGATTAAAATCTTACTTGCTTTTGTTTTTTTATTCGTTGGCATGCTCGCCCTACCAACTGGCGCAAAGGCTGCTGATCACTATACAATTGGGACTGGGCCGACCTTTATGCCGTTTCAGATTCAGGATAATCAGGGTACATATACCGGCAAACATCCGGGATTAGAGATTGAAATCTTCAAAGCAATCGCTAAAAAAGAACACTTTACTTACACCTTCAAGCCCATGGAACTTACCGCCAACATCACGGCGTTGGAAGGAAATCAGACTGACGGTATCCTGGCCGCACTGATGATCACGCCTGAGCGGAAAGATAAAATCGATTTTTCAGATTCCTACCTAAGTGTTGGGCTGACCTTGGCCGCCCCTACTAATAGTAAGATCAAGAGCTGGAAAGATTTAAAAGGCAAGACCATCGCCGTTAAAGCCGGGTCAACTTCCGAGGCCTACGCCGAATCCGTTCAAAAGAAGTACGGCTTTAACCTGCGGCGCTTCAAAGATAGTAACACTGAATTTAACGACGTCTTAGTTGGCAACACCGTTGCGGCCGTTGATTCCACCGCCACCGTTGAATACGCCATTAAGAATAAGATGAAACTGCACCTCGTTGGGAAAGCCTACAATAAGAATCCCGTTGCGTTTGGGGTTAAGAAGGGCACCCATAAGAAACTCCTTCGTCAATTTAACGCGGGCTTGAAAGCCATCAAAGCTGACGGCACCTACAATAAGATCATTGAAACCTACCTTGGTAAACACAGTACCGTCACCGGATCAACTAAGATCGACCGGTCGTTCATTGGCCTTCTGCGCGACAACGCCACATCGTTCTTAGACGGGATCAAAATGACCGTTGAGATCACGATTGTTGCCATCATTCTCGCCACCGTTATCGGCGTCATCTTGGGGATCATGGGTGTCTTTCCAAACAAAGCGCTTCGGGCCATTTCCACCACTTACGCTTCATCTTTAGAAGTATCCCCGTCATGGTGCTGGCCTTCTTCGTCTACATCGGGATTCCCAACCTGACCGGGCAAAAGATTCCGCTGTTCGTCGCCGGGGTCGCTACAATCACGTTGGAAAACAGCGCCTACACGGCTTCGTTCGTTCGCGGCGGGATCAACGCCGTACCAAAGGGCCAAATGGAAGCCGCCAGAGCCTGTGGCCTCTCCTACCTGACCGCCATGCGCCAAATCGTGCTTCCACAAGCCGTCCGCATCATGGTGCCATCCTTCATTAACCAATTCATCATCGCTTTGAAAGGGACCTCAGTGCTGTCAGCCATCGGGGTCGCCGAACTGACGCAACAAGGGACGATTATCATCGCCAAGAACATGGAAGGGTTCAAGGTTTGGTTGCTGATTGCGGTCATGTACCTGATTTTGATTGGCATTTTGACCTGGCTGTCAAATGCCGTGAAGAAGCATTATAAGTTGGCGGATTAACGTATAAGGATCAGTAATCAGACACTTCTATATGCCAGAAATTCCAATTATAGTGACCCTAAGACATGTCATCACAACAACTATTTCCAGTCATTTATAGTCAATGTATTCAACTAAAGAGGACCAGCCAAGCCCAATTCACAAGCTTGACTGGTCCTCTTTAAATTGTTTCATGCTAAAAGCCGCCAGCGCGATGCCACGCATCAACTAACGGCTGACTCTTCTCATCCAGCCACTCACTGAAAGTCATTTTTTTCAATTCAGCCTTCAACTTAGGATCTGTATCTGGAGCGGTTAGCATGTACTGCCGAAATTTTTCCGTTTGAACCGGATCATCAAGAAGTTCCAAGACATACTGTGTTAATTCGGTTCCACTCATTTCTTCAATTGCTTTCATTTTAGCGCCCCCGTTCAGCAATATAAATTTCACATTTTTGCAAAACAAGTTTAAATTTTTTCAAATGCGTTTTGCGTTCTAATACAGCTATTAATAATGGAATCGACTGATGATGAGAAAATTTCGTAATTCGATAACTAATAATTTCAAGCAGGTGCTCTTCGTGCATTTCTTGATAATAGAAATAACCGGATAATCGACTTAACATCATTAATATTTCAATCAGTTCTTCGACAAACTTTTCAGCATCTGAACTTTCAGCCCAATTTGCAACTTGCATTGTTTGCGTTAGTAATTCTAGTTGCGTGTCTATATTTCTTCGATTACCCGCGCCAATCATACCATCAAATTGTGCGAAATCCAATCGATCAATCTTCGCTCAATCTCTGTCACATAGAGATCTAACGCCTGCTTCGTGTAATCAAACCGTTTCATCTGTAGATTCAAATGCCAACTCCGGTTTGCAATTCGAAACTGCCGAGCCGCGGTTAGAACGCCAAATAACGTTGCTAACGACACCATGACCGATAACCAGCTCAATATCCCGGCAACCCGTAGTTCGTGGACACTCCCCAGAATCGTGACAATGTTCATCAATAAAATCGTAATCAACGTCCACAAAAATTCCACATCCGCACTCATTCGTCGCCATTGTTTCATTTAGATACACCCTTTCAACCTGATTTCAACTTAACTACGTCTCATAACCAGCGTTAAATTGATGTGAAATCGGTTTGATTAGACCTGGCGTTGCTGGTGTCGTTTGTGTCCAGCGTAAGTGTTGGGTGCGATTTGGGTGTTGGCTGTTTGTCATCGCTTCGCTCGTCAAAGCCGCATTGAAAAGCGCTCGTTCAGGCTACAAAATTCGGCGCCATTTAAACTGTTATTTCCAGGGGCCCTGAAGTGACTGAAGCTTGTCAACCACGCGCTTTCTGGCCACCACGCCGAATGGTGCTGCGCGAGACTGAGAGCTGCATGTAGGGGCACTTCGATAAAACCGCCAGGCCCGGGCGCTTTCACCGAAGTGCCCCTACACACCGCTCTCAACCCGTCTCGCTCCGCACACTTACGCTGGACACAAACAACAGCAAAAAAGAAGCCGGCCACAACTCCTACCAAGGAATTACAGCCGACTTCTTTAACTTGTTAACTTAATTCTACATTAACCCTTATTTCTGAACGTTCCCATTCTCCACACTCACCGGCCGGTAAACCACCTGATAAACCACCAACATCACTGCGAAGACGACCAATGAAATAATCATTGAAACTCGCGTTGAGGCGTTGAATAACAGGAAGACTAGTACGGCGCAGAAGAAGATCAAACTGACCCAATCAGTCACTGGGTACCCTGGCATCCGGAAGGTCTTGGCCCCGGCTGGGTTAGTCTGGCGGTATTTGATATGACACCACAACAAGATGACCCAAACTAAGACGAAGTTGATCGTTGAAACCCCGGAGATCAGCGTGAAGACGCTGGCTGGCATGAAGTAGTTCAAGATAACGATAATGAACAACACTAAGGTCGAGAAGTTCAGGGAGTCGTTTGGCACCCCGCTCTTGCTTAACATCATGAACCGCTTTGGTGCGTTGCCCCCATGACTCAGGGCGTGCAACGTCCGGCTGGTACTGAAGAGACAGCTGTTGGTTGCGGATAAGGCGGCGGTCAAAACCACGAAGTTTAAGATCCCGGCAGCCCGGTGATCCCGATGCCAGAAAATACTTGGACGAACGGACTAGCCGTTGTGGTGATTCCATTCCAAGGGTAAACACTCATGATGGCGATCATAGACCCCACGTAGAACAACCCGATTCGAATTGGCAAACTGTTGATGGCCTTAGGTAAGTTGGCTTCGGGATCGTTCGTTTCCCCAGCGGTCAACCCGACCATTTCGATGCCGACGAAGGCGAAAACGACCATTTGGAAGGACATCAAGAACCCGTAACCCCCGGTTGGGAAGAACCCACCGTGACTGACCAAGTTAGTAAATGATGCCGTTTGACCATCGACCTTGAAGTGGATGATGGCTAAAGCAAACCCGACGACGACCAGAATAATAATGGCTAACACTTTGATCATCGAGAACCACGATTCCATTTCCCCGAAGGCCTTCACGTTCACCCGGTTGGTCAAATACAGCAGGATCAAAATGACGAACGGTGCCACCCACTGTGGTAGACTTGGGAACCAGTATTTAATATAAATCCCGGTTGCGGTTAAATCGGCCATTGCCAAACTGATCCAGCAGAACCAGTACAACCAACCCGTGACGAACTCCATCCGGTCACCTAGGTACTGTTTCACGAAGTCCAAAAATGAATGCTTGCTGGTATCGGATAACAGCAGTTCCCCGATCGCCCGCATCATGAAGAAACAAAACAACCCGACAATGAGGTAGGCCAAAATGATTGATGGCCCAGACGTCCGGATGGCGCTCCCAGAGCCCAGGAACAGACCAGTCCCAATCGCCCCACCGATGGCAATCATCTGAATATGGCGACTCTGTAGCGACCTAGATAGTTTTTTCTGATTCTTACTCGTTTGCATACATGCTCTCCTTTTCTCTGACTGAGGGTCCACCGGGTGGTTCTGGCTGACACAAAAACGACGCCCCTTGCACCTACCACACGTTATGGTAAGTACAAGGGGCGTCGTAACGCTGTTCCACCCAAGTTTCACAGTTCCTTATGAACTGCCTTTAATCGCTGATATCGGTTGCGCAACCTGTTTGATGTTTCTGCCATTTTCTAGTACTGGCTCTCAGCAACTCGCCAGCTCTCTGTCCGTCTTAAGACTTCTTGTTTCACATTCTACTTTAATATTTTTAAAATGCAAGGGGTAGGAATAACGAACATTAATTTGGAATAGTCTACAAACGTTATTATTTCGCTGGTTTGTCACCCGTTAAAATCACTGAAAAAAAGTTTTTTTATTCTAAAATTAAAATATAATTAGATTTTCTAATTAAGGTTCTAAAGACCGCTTTCATCACTTAATTAGCGCTGTTTCAAATACTGCCGAAATACCGGCATCAAAATCGTCTGCAGCAAGTTTTCAAACCGCTCTCGCGTTAGTGGCCGGTCATCACCATAGAACATCTCACCCAGCATTAAAACCGTTAAACTTCCGCGTGCCGAAATGCTTCAATCATCCGCCACGTCAGACTCAACGTTGTGTCATCCTTTGGCAGATCCTTTCGATCGTACCAAGCCGCGTTCGCCAGTTCGTCTCGCTCCAACTGAATCGCAAGTTCCTCGTTCAAGTCCGCAAAGAAGCCCATCAATACGGACCCCGAAAAGGCCCAAGGCTGGCTCGCATAGTAACGAATATTATGAACTGCTAAGCCCACTTCTTCAGCCACTTCTCGTTGTACGGTAGCTTCCATGGATTCACCAACCTCAACGTAGCCGGAAATCAAGGTTCGACGCCGGTAACCGTTCAAATTCCGGGTCAACAACAAGCGGTCGCCATTCGTTACGCCAACGATAATTGCGGGCGCAATGGTGGGAAAAATCTCCCGGTGACAGTTCGGGCATTTAAGCGCCCGTTCTTCAGTCTCACGACCCATTTGATGACCACAACGGCCACAGAACCGGTTAGCCGCATACCATGACGCTAAGTGACAGGCAGTCGCTCCCGCATAGCCTAACCATTCGGGATCCAGATGCCGAAACGTCCCAACGTCTTCGTAACGGTAATCAGTCGTCTCGACCACCGGATCCTCAATCAAGTAAAACCGCGACTGATCGATTGAAAACAAGTAGGTATACTGTTCCAAATCAAAGTGCCACTGCGCCGTCACTTCTTTATAGCGCGGTAGTTGTTTACCCTTATACAAAACGGCCTTTCGATCGTGATAAATCACAACGTAATCGTCCTTAGAAGGCGCCGTTTTTCGGTTATAGTGATTGTCAAATACTTTGGGTGCGATGTCTTGAAACATGAGCCTACCAGCTTTCTATCACGTTGACCACCGCCAAATCGGCGATAGCGCGCTACGGTTATTTAACACTAATTATAGCATGCTTAGTTTCGAACAAACACACCCGAAAAACCAGGTTTGATTGGTTGAGCGTTCTCCTGTTAGCCGACATGTCTGTCAGCATTGTTTCTGGTATCGTTAAAGCGAGTTCCAAAGCAACGTTTAATAACCGCACCACGATTGCTTACCAGCTATCAGCAAGACTTCCTCTGGGCGGCAATTTTAGCCATTCCAACGTAAGTGCTGGGTGCGATTTGGGTGTCGGCTTTTTGTCGTCGCTTCGCTCGCCAAAGCCGCATCGAAAAGCGCTCGTTTAGGCTACGAAATTCGGCGCCACTTAAACTGTTATTTCCAGGGTTCTTGAAGTTTCAGAAACTTGTCAACCACGCGCTTTCTGGCCACCACGCCGAATGGTGCTGCGCGAGACTGAGAGCTGCATGCAAGCGTAAGCCATACAACACAAAAAAGAGGTCGATTTCTCGACCTCTTTTTGCGTACGATTAAGCGTTATTTGTTAACGATAAACTTAGCGGCTTCGCCCTTGTTAACCAGCACAACGTTGCCAGCAACGATGTTAGCCATAGCGTCACGCGCTTCAACAGTGGCGTTCCCAACGTGTGGGGTCAAGATAACGTTCTTCAAAGTCTTGAAGCCGTCGTCAACTTCGGGTTCCTTTTCGTAAACGTCCAAAGCAGCCCCAGCGATTTCACCAGCCTTCAAAGCATCCAGCAAGGCAGCTTCATCAATGATTGGCCCACGACCAACGTTAATGATCGAAGCAGTGGACTTCATGGCCTTAAAGGCGTCAGCATCGAATTGGTGATGGTTGTCAGCAGTTTGTGGGGCGTTAATGCTGATGTAGTCACTGGTCTTGATCAATTCATCCAATGAAACATACTTCACCTTCATTGAACGCTCTTCAGGATCTGACAGGCGGTTTGGCTTGTAGTATTGAACGTTCATACCCAAAGCATTGGCCTTGCGCGCAACGTCACTCCCAATGTTGCCCAAACCAACAACCCCTAAGGTCTTGCCGGCAATTTCGTGGCCCAAGAAGTAAAGTGGGGCCCAGCCAGGGAAACCTTCGTGACGCATCTTTTGATCACCCTCAACAATTCGGTGACTTAATGCTAAAATTAAACCAATGGTAACTTCAGCCACGGCGTTTGTTGAAACGGCTGGCGTGTTGGTTACTGGGATACCCTTTTCCTTTGCGTAGGCGGTATCAATGTTGTTGAACCCGGCACCGAAGTTCGCAATTAACTTCAGTTTAGGTGCAGCATCAATGATGGCCTTATCCACTTTAGTTGACAGTGGCGTGATTAAAAAGTCGGCATCCGTAACGTTTTTGAGTAATTCTTCATGAGAAATTAAGCCGTCACCAGCGAAAACGCTGACATCCAAACCGGCATCGGTCAGGGTTTTAGTGGCAACTTCTGGTAACTTAGCTGATAAATATACTTTGCTCATAAGATTTTACCTCCAGTATTTTGTTAACGCTTTCATTATCGTCCTAAATCGTTCAAAGTTCAATCACGCACTTTTTCGTAACCGTGCCAAAAGCCCGTCATATACCGCTGGAAAGCAATTGATATTTATTTCACAACTAACCAAATTCACGGGTTTGTACGCTTATCAATCACCTTAACGATGCGTTGATTTTAGCACGAATTTCTGAAAATCAAACGATTTAGCTCGACCCCAAATCTTAGTTTCTTGAAAGGAAAATTCACCATGACCGATCTCGTTCGTAACGAAGTTTTACAAAAGTTAGCCGATGGCGCGTTCAATTGTCCCAAGGAGTTTACCCTGTCCATGTTTAGCGGCAAGTGGAAAATCAACATGATTTACCACATGGGTAAGGAAGGTGCCTACTACTTCAATGAATTTCAAAAACTATTACCCGCCGCTTCACACAAAGAACTTGCTGAAAAACTGAAGGAACTGGTTGCGGATGGCCTCGTGGTCAGAACCGAAGAAGCCGGCCAACGCCGCAAGGTTTCCTACGCCCTAACACCGCTGGGCGAAACCCTGCTCCCCATCGTGAACGCGATGTACGACTGGGGCACGCAACGATTAGCCGAACTGAAAATGCAGGACGTGAAGTTCGGCCTCGGTCAGGTTAAATCAACCACGAAGTAACCTACCGACCATGTGTCATTCATGCTACACTACTTGAATAAGTAATGATTGAGGTGATGTCTCCAATGCAGTCTGATACAACCGTTTTCCTTGGTCTTTGGATCGTTCAATTAACCGTCGCCAACTTTTTTATTGCGGGGTTTGTTGAACTATTCAACACCATCTGGCGACAGGCGTTTCAACCTGACGACCTGCCACCGTCAATCAAACGCCATCGTCGCAGAACTTGGCTTTTCTTGCCCATTATCGTGGGCGGTGTCATGCAGTACGGTGGCTTAATTAGCGGGCGCAATACCGCCATGTTCATTAACATCAGTTTATTTGTGCTGGTCATTCCACTATTGGCCCGAAACAACACAACCGTGACCTACCTCTTTCGGTGTGCCATTCTCCTCGGCGTCTGGCAACTGACCCACCTCACCAACTGGTTCATGGCGCCATCGATTGCGGGTAACGGTGTTTTGTTGCTTATGATGCTCCTGATCGGTCATTACACTGATGAGATCCGCTACCACTGGCTTCCCGCCATGGCAACTTGGTTGACCATTGCCCTGGTATTTTGGCTCACGATTCCCGACCACGTCTACCACGTTCCCATGACACCACTACTGCGCGGGCAGGCTATCACCATTTTTCTGGCGATGGGGTCATTAGCTACCAGCTACTGGATTCGACGCCAACAAGAACTCATCCAAACCCAAAAGATTCAACAGTTGGCCGACTATGATAGTTTAACTAACGCCAAAACCTACTCGCACTACCAACGTGATACTACCGGCCTTTTTCAGGACGCTCGGCAGTCACATCAACCACTAACGCTGGTGAGTTTGGATATCGACCGCTTCAAACAAGTCAACGATACGTTCGGCCACCTTGCGGGCAACACCGTTCTGGTGGGCGTTGCCGATACCTTGAAGCAAACACTGGAGACCCATGGTGAGCAGAACCACATTTATCGAACCGGTGGCGAAGAATTTAACATTATCTTCCCTCACAAATCAATCGATGCGGCTCTGCCAATCATCGAAGCCTGCTGGCAAGCCGTGCGGAAAAGTTACTTTACGTCTGGCGATGATCAAATTTCCGTCACGATTTCAATGGGCGTTACCCAAGTGGTTGAAACAGATCAATCGATCAACGACACCTACAAACGCGCCGATAGCAACCTCTATCAGAGTAAGCAGCGCGGCCGAGATGCCGTGACGGTCAACGGCCACACGTTGCATACGGATCACGATTTAAGTACTGATGCTGATATTCACACGTTCTTCACCCAATCGATCATGACCGTTATTGACGGTGACCCAATTCTCTGGGGAAACGAGCTATTACTCCGGCTATACGATAAAGATCGCGAACACTGGGTCTTGCCGTCAGAATTCGCTATTTCTGTTGAAATGCAAGTTGCGCTGATCAACAAAGTGCTTCAAACTGACGTTAACACCCGGCTTGGCCTAAACCTCACCGCCGACCAGTTTCAGGATCCACACGTTAGCGATGTCTTATGTGACTTTTTCCAAAAAACACCTGCGATTCCGGAACTGGGTGTTGAAATTATCGACGTTCCTAGTCTCGATGTGATGGCTGAAATTAGTCAAAACTACCACGAGAGCGGCATCACGATTTATATCGATGACGTCGGTAGCGACAACAGTTACGAACTCGTGCGCGACATGTTGCCCTACATCGATGGGATTAAATTTGCCATGCAAAACCTGCGCCGAACCGACTCCTTAACCCGGATCCAAGACCGAATCAAATTCTGGGTCGAAGTCGCGAACACCGCAAAGATCACCTTTATCTTGGAGGGCGTTGAAAACCAATCGGAACTCGCTTTTGCCAATCATTGGGCATTCAGCAGTTTCAGGGATACTACTTTGACCGGCCATCGTTGCCAACGCGGGTATAGGGTGCGATGTGAGACGAAAGTCGGCAATTCAAGTCAATCATCGCACTTCGCAAACTGACAGTAACAAAAAAGCAGCTAGCCACCAGGCTAACTGCTTTTTATGATGCCATTTAATCAACTGCGCGTTCAACGCGTTTAATAAAGTCTTCAAACAACGTCAACATCTGCGCATCCACTTCAAACATGGTTTCCGGATGCCACTGCACCGCCACGATGAGGTCATTATCAACACTCTCAACTGCTTCAATCGTGTCATCGCTGGCAGTCGCGGTCACTTTAAGCTGAGACGCCACCGTCTTAAGTGACTGGTGATGATGGCTGTTCACCAACAGCCCATCCGCCTGCACGATCGTTGCTAACCGACTCTGAGCATCGATGGCAACGTGGTGAGTCCCCTGCGTCATTGCGGCATTTTGAAAATGCTGTAAGGTTGGGTGCCCAAACTGGGTGGCGATATCTTGATACAAATCACCGCCCAGTGCCACGTTGATCACCTGAATGCCCCGGCAAATGCCAAAGATTGGGATTCCACGCTTAACGGCTTCTCGAACCAGTGTTAGTTCGCTTTCGTCTAACAACGAATCCGTCATGCTTAACTGTGGCAGTGGTTCTTCACCGTAAAACCGGGGCGCCACATCCGGACCACCTGGTAATAATAGGCCATCGATGATATCAAGGTACCGGGTGACCAACTCTGGATTTCGCGTTGGAATCAACACTGGTGCCCCACCAGCCTTCACAACCGCCGCAACGTCCCCCTGATTGACACTGTTGCGGTAAGCATTGTCTAACACCCGACTTTCAGCCGGGATTCCGATAATGACTTGTTTGCTCATCACAGCTACCTCCAATTTATCCGTTATTTCCAATAAGCGTACCGGTAAAGTGTATCACGCAACAACGTTGGTTGCACGCCGGCGACTTTGGTACTGATCAAGTTCGCTTGAGTACTTTGGTAAAGTGGCGTGAAGCCTTGATTGTCAGCCAAAGCCTTGGCCGTGGCCTGCATCGTTTGGTAACGATCTTTAGCAGACTGTTTATCCGCCGAAATCGTGGCGATTTGTTTCTCGTAAGACTTATTGTCAAACTTCCCGAAGTTAATACTGTTGGTGATTGAAGCCTTGTTCAAGAAGTCCACTGGATCTTGGAAATCACTGGTCCAGCTTAACGTCCCACTTTGGAAGTCACCCTTGGTGAAGGTGCTGATTTCGTTGTTCAACGGAATGGCACGAAGGGAAACCTTTAACCCTTTCAGGTTCTGTTGAACGGCCCCTTGAATGTACTCCCCAACGGATTTGTTCACGTCTTGGTCGTTAGTTAAGAGTTCGATTGAGACGGTCTTCTTACCCAGTTCTTGTTGGGCTTGTTGCCAGTACTGCCTGGCCTTCTTCAAGTTGTAAGGGTACAAGTTCCCGGTATCGGCGTTGAAATCTTTGCCGGTGGTTGGGTTCGTGAAGTTACCTTCTGGAATGGCACTCTTTGATGGCAGTGAGCCATCCTTCAACACGTTCTTAACCAAGGCTTTTCGGTTAATGGCGTAGCTAACCGCTTTACGTAATGCCGTGTTGTTAGTGGCCTTTTGCTTTGAATTCCAAACGATGAAATTCAAGCGGTTCAACTTGGTCAACTTCAAGTTCTTCTTCAACTTACCGGTACTATCCGCCTGAACTTGGTTACCGGTGACCGTTGTGACTTGCACATCACCTGACGCAAACAGGTTTTGCGCCGTACTGTTATCCTTAACGGTTTGCACCTTAACCGTCTTCAACCGAACGTCCTTAGCGTTGAAATACTTCCCGTTCTTCGCGTACGTCCAAGTATCACTACTCCCCGTCCAGTTTTTGATGTTGTAGGCGCCGTTGCTGAGGGTTTTGGCGGCACTGCTGCCGTACTTTTCGCCGTATTTTGAAACAAACTTTTGATTTAATGGGTAAAGCTCGGTGGCTAAGCGGGAATTGAACCACGGTGTTTTTTGCGCCAGCGTAATTTGGAGCTTATGTTTGTTGAGCGCCTTAGCGCCCAGTGTGCTAACCGCTTTTTTACCGTTATTGATCGCCGTTGCGTTCGCAATTCCTTCCACGTGACCGGCTTCTTGCGACTTCGTCTTTGGATCAACCTGCCGTTGCAGTGAGTAGACGAAATCCTGTGCCGTCACAGGCTCGCCGTTTGACCACTTGGCATCCTTACGTAGCGTGATCGTGTAGGTTTTACCGCCATTGGTTGGCGTTGCGATTTTAGTGGCAACACCGGGAACAACCTTCCCCTGTTTATTCGTTGTATAAAGACCCTCGTAAATCTGGGCAATTGCTGCCTGACTCACAATGTCAGTCGCCTTGTTGGGATCGGTTGTTGCAATCGCCTGACTGGCCGTGACCTTTAACGCCTTACTCTGAGTCCCCGTTTTGGGAGTACCGTTGCTTGAGCTGGTTTGACCACAGGCGCTTAATAGCAGCCCTAACCCTAATGCTGTGATGCCGAATACCGTTTTTCGTTTCATGCTGATGTTCCCCTTTTCTGGTTTGATTTCCCTAATAACCTGATTTGAATAGTTTGAAAAAGCAATTTGAATAGATTGAATTTTAATCGGTTAAACTTCGGTGTTTTACGGCTACCGTGCCGAAACGCGTTCGGAGAGGCAGAGACCTGCACCTAAGGGACTTCCACCACAAGCCCCAAAAACCGGGGCTTGTGGTGAAAGTCCCTTAGGCTCCGGTCTCTAACCGCCTTGTTTCGCACTCTACACAAAAAAACGCCCCCTACTCATATTGCTACAAGTAAGGGGCGAAAACTTCGCTGTACCACCCTTATTCACGCGTTGCCGCGTCTCAAGATACCCATTGATATCCGGGAAGGTAACGGTTCCTACCGTCGCACCAGCGTTAACCAATGCGAAACCAACGAAGCTCATCTTCACAACCGTAATCCCATCCGTTTTCACCATCCCGGACTCGCTAGGGTAATCGTGGGTTGCTACTCTTCTTCCGTGTCTTTGTTAAAATTCAATTGCTTTTCGATGAGTAAATCTTAATTCCGTGTGGTTGAAATGTCAAGGTGTTTTTTAGTGTGCGGAGCGAGACGGGTTGAGAGCAGTGTGCAAGGTAACATCGGTGAAGGCGCCCGGGCCTGGCGGTTTTACCGATGTTACCTTGCATGCAGCTCTCAGTCTCGTGCAGCACGACTCGACGAAGTCAGAAGCCTATCTGGCCATTCGGCGTGGTAGCCAGAAAGCGCGTGATTAGCAAACTTCTACAACTTCAAGAACCCTAGAAATACCAGTCTAAGTGGCGCCGAATTTTGTAGCCTGAGAGCGCCGGTTTTTATGCAGTTTTAGCGAGCGAAGCGATGACAAACAGCCAACACCCAAATCGCACTCAACACTTACGCTAGACACAAACGACAACAAAAAGGACCACCAAAACCGGCAGTCCCATACGATATCTATTATTCAAAGTCAGTGTTAGTCACAGTGTAGTTGAAAACTAAGCATCTAACATCGCACCAACGGTAATCGCAATATCCGAACTAGCTGCAATCATCGAGATGACTGCTGAGCCAGCGGCACCCGCTTTAATGACATCGGGAAGGTCCGTTACCGTGATGCCACCGATGCCAACGATTGGTCGGGTTGAGAGGCCGACCAATTGTTTGAGTCCAGCTAACCCAATAACCGGGTCAGCGTCGGCTTTAGAGCCGGTTGGAAAGACCGGCCCGCTACCGTAGTAGTCAATCCCATCAATGGCATTGGCTGCTAAAATTTCGGCTTGATTCGAGCAGGAGAGACCAATAAACATTTGACCACCCACTGCTTGGATAACGGCCTGAATTTTTTCATCCGATTGGCCAACGTGAATTCCATCGGCCTTGGTCATTTGAGCCAATTCAACGTCGTCGTCCACGATAAACGGCACGCCCGCATCAGCGCAGAGGTTGCGCAACGTTATGGCGGTCGCTACCCGTTCCTCTTCGGTGAGCTGAGACCGTTGCCCCTTATCGCGAAATTGAAACGCCGTGATACCAGCTGCTAAAGCAGCCTTCACAGTCGGCACAAACTGGCCGGCTGGTACGTCTTGGGACCCACACACAAAGTAGGCCTTTAATAATTGAGGATCAAAGGTCGTCATTTGGTGTGTGCCTCCCCGTATGCCCAGTGGTTCAGTGGACCGTGTCCGTGTCCCACCTGAATGGTGTTCTTGATAGCAGCCTCAACGAAGTCTTTGGCTGTTCGAATGGCGGTTTCAATGTCATGTCCCTTGGCCAGTTCAGCGGTCATGCATGATGACAACGTGTCACCAGTCCCATGCGTCCGAACCGTATCGACCCGTGGCGAACTCAACCAAAAATCATGGCCATCCGCTAACAACACGTAGTCGCTCACCGTATCGGTATCACCATGACCACCCTTAATGATGACGTTCTTCGCCCCAGCGGCCTGTAGTTGTTGGGCTGCCAGTTTCGTGTCATCCGGAGTGGCGATGGTCATACCAGTCAAGCGTTCGGCTTCCGGTAAGTTTGGCGTTACGATAGTTGCCAGTGGTAACAGTTCTTCTTTCACCACTTCGATGGCGTCATCTGCAAGTAGCGCAGCGCCACCCTTCGCAATCATCACGGGATCAACTGTCAGTGGGCCGAAATCGTATTTTCTTAAATTATCAGCAACGATGCGCACGTGTTCTGCATCGGCTAGCATCCCCGTTTTGCAGGCTTTGATTGCTAAATCATCTGCCAATGAGGCAAATTGTTCATCAATCAGCTTCTTGGGTAACGCCATGAAATCTTGAACGCCTAATGTGTTTTGAGCCGTCACCGCAACAATGACCGCTGTGCTGAAAACATGGCGTTCCTGCATGGTCTTCAAATCAGCCATGACGCCCGCACCCCCACCGGAGTCGGTCCCCGCAATCGTTAACGTTTGTGGAAATGCATTTACTTCCTCAGCCATTCTACCTATCACGCCTTTCAGTCAAATTGAGCAATTTTTCGATGTCGGCCACCGTGGTCAGGTGAAGGGCATCCATCAAGCGCGCTGAGAAGGTACCAGGGCGCTCTTCCTTTAGTTCCTTGGCAACCAGTTCGCCAATCGCAGCAAAGACCACACAGGCCGTCTGAGCGGCCTCAAAGTAGTCACCATCACTAACGGCACAAAAGGCAGCCACGATACTACTTAACATGTCGCCAGAACCCACGTGTAGCTGGAATAGTGGTGTGCCGTTATGAACCTTGACGACCCGCTCGCCATCCGTGATGACGTCAGTTTCACCACTTAAAATCACAACGCAGTGTTGCTTTTGCGCACACGCTTTAGCGATTTCAACTAGGTCCTGATTCCCAGAACCAGCATCGATGCCCTTAGCCTGCCACTCAACGTCAGCCAACGCCGCAATTTCACCAGCGTTACCGCGAATCACGTCCACTTGGAACTGACTCATCAAATCGGTAGCCACTTGTTTGCGGTAAGCAATTGCGCCAACCGCTACCGGATCGATCACCAATGGCTTATGCAACTCGTTAGCTGCTTGACCCATTGCTAAAATGTGGTCCACTTGGGGTTTAGAAAAAGCCCCCAAGTTCAACGCAACTGCACTGCTGATCTGCACCATTTCGCGCGTTTCAGCAATTTCTTCCGACATAATTGGCGATGCGCCAATCGCGTTGATCCCATTCGCAACGTCTTGAACCGTCACAAAGTTGGAGATGTTCAAAACAACGGGATTCGCCGCACGCAGCGTATCTAGTAACCCAATTTTCATTACAAAAACCGCCTCCCAAAACTGTTTTAAAACAACGCCTCGTTCATTTTTCAGTTAAAAAGGCCGACCCAAACGTGATGCGTTCAGGTCGACCTGTTTCCGGTAATTCTCCGGCCGTCGATGAACACGTTCCTACGCAAGTATGAACTTACAGGTTCAAAGGGATCATGCCAAGCACATCTCAGCCCCGGTAGCGGGACACCCCTCGTGTTGTTTGACTTTAATTTTACCACGAAATCGAGCTGAATACCTTTATTTTTATACCAGTAATGGAAGCGATTCACTTTAACTATGGTTTTTCGACTGTTGACGCCCAATCAGACGACCTAAAGCCGTGATGCCGTTAACTGTTAGCCCACATGTATCTTTAGCTCACCAGTGTCAGCAACTTAGTTCTCATCTTGGGAACGTTCCTGATACCTCAACGCCAACTTCCCCGTCTGCCGCAACACCGCATCCAGCGCACTATCCGGCAACAGCCGTCGTCCTAATAGGCCCGCATAAGCCGCAACCCCAGCCGTATATCGCGTCCGTGGTCGCCGAGCAGTTGCCGCTTGAACAACTTTCCGCGCAATGATTTCCGGTTGGGCGCCAAACGCATCCACCGTTTGTAAAAAGGCCGCCGCTTGCTTTGATAGCTCTTGATAAGGCCCATCATGAGAAACTTCCAGTAATTGCTCACCAGCAATCTTAGCCCAGTCAGATTTGATTGGGCCGGGTTCGATCACGGCAACTTGAATGCCAAAATCGGCTAACTCTAACCGCATCGAATCGCTCAAGCCTTCCACGGCGAATTTAGACCCCACGTACCAGCCACCAAGCGGGTTGGCAATTTTGCCATCAACCGAACTGATGTTAATAATTCGCCCAGCGTGACGTTCGCGCATTAACGGCAAGACCGCCTTGCTCATTTCGGTCACCCCAAAAACGTTCACATCAAATTGTTGCTTCGCCTTTTCAAGCGGGACTTCCTCAATCGCCCCAAAAACGCCAAAGCCCGCATTATTGACCAAGACATCTAGGCGTCCTTCAGCAGTTGCAATTTGTTGTACCGCCGCTTGGATACTCTCACTGTCAGTTACATCTAACGATAACGTGTGGATCCCAATATCATCCAAGTCATTCATTTTATAAACGCGCCGAGCACCAGCGTAAACTACAAACCCGTGCTGTTTCAAATGCTTAGCGATGGAAAAGCCAATACCGGATGATGCCCCGGTCACGAAAGCTACTGGTCGTTTTTGTGTCATGAGAAGGCCCCTTTTCTAATGTTAGATTAACGCTATCATACCATGGATTCTGATTCACGTTATCGCCAAAACGATTTAATCAAAATATGCCGAGAATCCCGCAACTTTAGCCGATGTGGTTGACGTGAACGAACTCAAACGCGTTTAAATTTCGAAACAATCAACAAACGGCCCCGTAGATTCCTAGTTTCAGAATCTACGGGGCCGCTTTATTGCACTAAAAAACTAATACCCGATTTACCAATTAGCCGTATCTGGATCCGCTGCCGTCCCAGCGACACCTTGGTAACTATCAATTTTCTTCATATCATCCGCAGTGATTTCAAAGTCGAAAATCTGCGTGTTGGCTTCAATGTATTCAGTATGCACTGACTTTGGTAGTGGCAAGAAGCCGTGTTGCAAGTGCCAGCGTAAGACTAATTGTGGCACTGACTTGCCGTATTTGTCAGCGATTGCCTTTAAATCGGTAATTTCAAAAATCTTCCCTGTTCCCAGTGGGCTGTACGCCTCGGTCACGATGTCGTGGGCGTTGTTGTACTCAACGACAGCTGGTTGTAAGTCGGATGGGTTCAAGAAGATTTGGTTCACCATTGGCGCAATTTTGGCCGTTTCCAGCAAAGCGTCAATGTGGTGTGACCGGAAGTTAGAAACCCCGATGGCCTTCACAGTACCGGCTTCGTAAGCTTCTTCCATTGCCTTCCAGCTACCCGCATTGGCAGCCTGCCAATCGTCCCGGAACGCAATTGGGTTTGGCCAGTGGATCAAGTATAGATCGACATATTCTAGGCCTAACCGTGACAGTGATTTGCCCAAGGCTTCCTTGGTTGCTTCGTAGCCGTGATCATCGTTCCAAAGCTTCGTGGTCACAAACAGGTCTTCGCGCTTCACACCAGAATCGTGAATGGCTTGGCCAACACTTTCTTCGTTACCGTAAAATGCCGCGGTATCGATATGGCGATAGCCCGCCTTGATTGCATCTAACACTGCATGATAGGCAACATCGCCAGAAGGTGTCTGCCAAGTTCCAAAGCCGACAACCGGAATCTTAACGCCGTTGCTGAGTGTATACGTATCAGTTAATGCCATGTTGAACCCTCCTCTAATATTGAGACAATACCATAGTTAGTGTAGCGTGATTCGGTCAAAATACCAACGATTTGGTCCCGAAATCAACGGCTAAATTGCAGGCATCGTACTCAACCAATCGTGCTGGAGCAGTTCGTGGGTGCCCTTGGTCACGGGTAACCAGATTTTCGCCTGAGCAATATCCTTCAGTGATTGCCAAAAGGCGTGGTCGTGCTGGTCATGTGGCGCAGGTTTAATTTCAATGATTTGATTTGTTTCGGTTTTAGCCGTGACAACGGTGGGGGTCACCTGAACAAGTTGCACGGCGATGGTTTCAAGATTGGTTTGCGTTAACATCGGAATCATCCTTTCCATGCGTTGATTACAGGTTCTAGTGTATCGAAAAAATGTCGAGAAACTGTTGCGATTCTGTGTTCAAATTGTGAAGCTTTGGTAGCGAAATGCTTAAATTTCAATGATTGCCTAAAATCGATTAAAGTTTACTAAACTTTTTCAGAAAAATGGTTTGGTTTTTCATAGAACGTTGTATAATGATGTTAATTAAGCGCTTACAAACATTAACCATTATCAGCCGGTTAATGATCTGAATATTAATTAAGAGACCTACAGGGAGGATTTTTAGCAATGCAAATTACAACTGACGTTTTCGGTCAACACAATGATCAAAACATTGACCGCTACACGATTACCAACGCTTCTGGGAGCTTCATTCAAGTCATCACCTTAGGGGCGACTTGGACTGGTTTTACCGTTAACAACCATCCATTGATCGTTCATTTTGACACTTTGGGCGAATACGATGCCCCAACTTCTTACAGTCTATGTAAGGCAATTGGCCGGGTTGCTGGTCGGTTAGGTAAGGCGCAAGCGACCATTAATGGCAAGCAAGTTCACTTTACCGCCAATGAAAATGACAACACTTTGCACGGCGGCCCGAACGGCTTTTCTGAAATCGTCTGGAATGCGGAACAAAGCATCCGCGACCACGATGCCAGCGTGACCTTCTCACGCCACATTCCAAGTAGCGAAGACAACTTCCCTGGTGATTTGGATGCCCGCATCACCTACACGTTGACTGACGACAACCAAGTCTCCATCAACTTTAGTGCCGCCTCAACCGAAGACACCCTCTTCAACCCAACGAACCACGTTTACTGGAACTTGACGGACGGTCAAAAGGATTTGACCACCCAAGAACTCCAAGTTAACAGTACTCGTCGGTTGACGTTAGCTGATTCTGATAAGGTCCCAACCGGCGACTTCACCGACTTAGCTGGCACCGGCTACGACTTCGCCACCGCCCGCGACATCCCAAGCGCTTGGCTGACATTAAAGCCCAAACTGGCAAGGTTGAAATCGATGATGCTTACGAAGTTACCCCAAGCGCTGACAAACCAATTGCGACCTTAAGTGACAGCAAGAGTAACCGTCACATTGACATCTTCTCTGACCGGAACTCATTAGTGGTCTTCACCGCTAACCCATTCGATCAAAGCAAACCTTACAACGCCTTAGCTACCGAAGCGCAGACGTTGCCAGATGCCATCAACCATGATGGCTTTGGTGACATCGTGTTGCCTTCGGGTCAATTGAAGGATTACACGATTCGTTACAAGTATTATGAAGCTTAATCGTTGAATTTTTAACGCCCGCATATTCGTTGAATGTGCGGGCGTTTTATTGTTGTTTGTGTTTAGCGTAAGCATGTTTAGTTTGTGAAATTCAATGATTCTGGTTTTCTATAGTGGGAGGATGCCGCGGGAGGCTCCGGCGCTATGCGAGGCTGGAACGCAGTGGCGGGCCTACGAGCTAGGAATGGCTGAGGACCGTCATACCGACACTGCTGAGCCTCGCGCGCCTCCGCCTCCCGCTACATGGTGCGTTGTCGGCACCCCAAACTGCTGGCTTATCACATTATGAAGTCGCCGAAAATGTGTAATGGCAACGTTGGATGGTAACTCAACAACCGCAATAATCGATAGCGGTCGATGTTCAGTAACCGCAATGGCCCAACGATTACCTGATGCTGGCCTTCATCAATTGGACGCCACATTTATGCTGATTCAACGAGATAATATTGCCGTTCAACGCGTTTTGAGATGTTCTGCGATAGTGCCGAATTGCGCCAACATGAGATGGAGGTAAGCAGCTAGGTGTATGCTGTGTCGCGATAATTGGCGGTTGTTGGTGTTCTTCCGACAACCGCCAATTATCGGGGACGAATTGAAGAATCGCATGGGTTTTGGCGAGGCTTCAATTCGAGGGCTGAGACCGCCCTTTGGCTCAGGCCGGCCCCACAGCAGGAACCTAGCTGCTTACCGGAATCGACAGTTCACGCAAATCATATTTCACAAACTTATATCAAGGATGCTTACGCTGGACACAAGCGTAAGCATCCCGCTTTGTGGTACAATACTTCACAGCATGAAACACTAACTAGACAACCATAGAATAGGAAATTTAACTTGAAAACAACGCAAACCAATCAGTATCATTCACGTAACAACTCTCAAAATCACCGGCCCAACCAACGTCGGCAGCAACAAGACGTTCAAGTCGAAATGGGCCAACGTTTCCCATTAACGATCAAACGACTTGGCATTAACGGCGAAGGTATCGGCTACTTTAAGCGTAAGTTGGTCTTCGTCCAAGGCGCGCTTCCCAACGAAGTGGTCGTTGCCGAAGTTACTGGCATCAAGCCGAACTTTTTGACGGCGAAGGTTCACCGTTTGAAAACACCTAGTCCTGACCGGGTAACGCCTCGCGATGCTTACGCGGGCGAAGTTGGTGGTTTCGAACTCGAACACCTCGCTTACCCGGCACAACTCGAATTTAAACGCGATGTTGTCCGGCAGTCGTTAGAAAAATACCAACCAAAGGGCTTCAGAAACTACCTGCTCAAACCAACGATTGGCATGACCGATCCTTACGGTTACCGAAACAAGGCACAGTTCCAAATTCGTCGGGCAACCGACGGCCACGTGATGGCTGGTCTGTATCAGGAACGGAGTCATAAACTAGTTGATCTAGAAACCTGTTCCGTTCAAATGCCCGCAACGATGGCCGTTATGCGGACGGTGGTCAACCTGCTTGAAGAACTGGACGTTTCGATTTACAACGAAAAGAAACACAGCGGCTTAGTGAGAACCGTTGTCGTTCGGGTTGCTGCTGGCACCGACGAAGTTCAGGTTGTCTTTGTCACCAACGGCACTAACTTCCCGCAACAGGCTGATATGATTGACCGGCTTCAAACAGCTCACCCCGAAGTTGTTTCGATCATGCAAAACGTTAACAGCGAACGGACTTCCCTGATTTGGGGCGATGACACCTATCTATTGGCCGGTAAGCCTCAGATTCGCGAAGTCCTCAACGATTTGCAATTCAACTTATCAGCGCGAGCCTTCTTACAACTGAACCCCTACCAAACCGTCACGCTGTACGCCGAGGCGCTTAAGGCCTTGGATTTAAGCCCTGACGAAAACGTGGTGGACGCCTACTCCGGCGTTGGGACGATTGGTCTTTCCATGGCCCACGCGGCTAAAGAAGTTCGTGGGATGGACGTGATCGATGATGCCGTTAAAGACGCTCGCGAAAACGCCGCTTTAAACGATATCACCAACGCCACGTACGAAACTGGCACGGCCGAAACGTTGCTACCTAAGTGGTTAGACGAGGGCTTTGAACTGGACGCCCTCGTGGTTGACCCCCCTCGTACCGGCCTCGATGACCAATTGATTCGCGCTATTTTGGCGTCAAAGCCAAAGAAGTTCGTTTACATTTCCTGCAACCCATCCACGTTAGCCCGGGATTTGGTCAAATTAACCCGTCAATATCGCGTGGATTACATTCAATCTGTCGACATGATGCCCCAAACGGCACGGTGTGAAGCGGTCGTTAAATTCACCCGGATCTAATGATTGAACTCTTAGGCACATATCGTTATGATGTAGTAATACACTACATTACTTGGTGAACGTTGGATTTTTCAATAACGTCACTGCTAACTCATACCATTAATTTCATGAAAGAAGGTTCCCCATGCAAAATCCATTTGAGAATGGAGACAACCACGAAGGCCCTAACGGCATTCCCGTCCCGCCAAACTACGCGACCGTCGTGCGAAAGGATAACGGCGAGATTCGAATCGGCAAAGTCGGCTTTTCACTGACCGCCTTTCTGTTCAACGTGCTCGTGCCGATTTTCCGTGGCGACTGGTACAACTTGTTGTGCATGATTGGGATCCAAATGGGCATCACCCTTGGCATCCAGTCGTACCCCTTTGCCTCAACGACCGATTTCGCAACGGCTTGGAGCACGATTGAATTCCTCGTCGGCCTACTTTGGGGCTTTATCTACAACATGATGTACTTTAGACACCTATTTAACCGCGGCTTTACCCCGGCAACTCAGCGCTCGTATGATTTGTTGGCGAAGCGCGGGTATTTGCCGAAGTGGTTAAAGAAGTAGAGTGTGGAGAAAGGCGGTTAGAGAGTGGAGCCTAAGTCACTTCCGCCAGAATCCCCGGGTTTTGGGGATTGTGGTGGAAGTGACTTAGGTGCAACTCTCTGCCTTTCGGAACACGTTTCGGCTTGAGGACAGTAATGCGCCGTTCTCTTATCTGAATCACTAAACACAAAAAATAGGAGCACCACGATTCCCAGTTTGGAAATCATGGTGCTCCTATTTTCTTGTGTGCTTTTTTAATATCAGTAATTACTCTGCACTTTAAATCCACAGAGTAGTCCTTGCGACGTGCTTTCCGGCTACCTAGTTTTCGGCGCCTCATTGGATTCGACTTTCCGCTTACTACTTTCCTAGCGGAATTGCCTTCTTTGGCGCCCTCTGGCCACCGCGCCGAAACGTGTTCCGAGAAGCAAAGCGCTATGTGTAAGGCAACTTCAGCGAAAACGCCACACTAT
>NZ_BBAD01000005.1 GCF_001311075.1 Secundilactobacillus similis DSM 23365 = JCM 2765 | reverse complement strand
GACAACAAAAAAGCGTAACCGTCAATCAGACAGTTGCGCTTTTATCATTAACGATTCCGAAGCTGACTGTGCCAGACGCCGTAACTTGCGTACAGAATCACGCCAAGTGCGAACCAGATCAAGGAAACAATCCAGGTTTCAGCCGGTAATTGGATCAACATCCAGATGCACAGACCGGCAGAGATGATTGGCAGTACTGGGTACAGTGGGACTTTGAAGCCTTTGTTTTCAATGTCTTTGCGTTTCCGAAGTGGTAAGACCCCAATTGACATCATGGTGAAGGCAATCAACGTGCCGATGTTAACCAATTGCGTTAAGCGATCAAGGGAAACTAACCCACCCATGATGGCAATCACAATGGTAACGGCAGCTAAACTGTGACTTGGTACTTGGTGCTTAGCTTCAACCTTCCCAAGACCCTTTGGTAACAAACCGTCCCGGCCGATTGAGTAGATCAACCGTGATGAGCTGTAGATCATGGAAAGCATCATCGTGAACATCCCGGCTAAGGCGCCGATTGAAATAATCCCGGCAACCCAGTTTTGGTTAACTAACTGTAACGCATATGAAACTGGGGCAGCCACGTTTAACTTAGTGTAGGAAACCATCCCGGTCAATACTGCGGCAACAGCCATGTAAAGCAACGTACAAATGATCAACGTGCCGATAATCCCAATTGGCATGTTCTTGCGAGGATTTTTCACTTCAGCGGCTGAAGCTGACACACAATCAAACCCAAGGTAAGCGTAGAACACTAATGAGGCGCCACGCATGATCCCGTGTGAGCCGTATGGGGCAAATGGTGACCAGTTGCTTGGCTTAACGTAGAACATCCCGACAACAACGAACAATAGAATAATAACAATTTTAGCAACAACGATAATATTGTTGATCCGTGTTGACGTCTTAACCCCTTGCGTTAACAGTAAGGCAATCGCTAAAACAATCACAATCGCAAAGATGTTGATATAAGTCCCATGAGCAGGGTCAAAACTCCCCGTGATTGCCTTAGGAACCGTAATGCCCATACCCTTTAAGAACGATACCAGATAAGCCGACCACCCTGTTGAAACGGCAGCCACCGATAACATGTATTCCAAAATTAAAGCCCAACCAATGACCCAGCCAATGAATTCGCCGAAGACGATGTTGCCGTATGAATAAGCACTCCCAGCAACTGGTAAAGCTGATGAGAACTCAGCGTAACACATTGCGGCCGTTGCACAAACCAGTGCTGCCATCACGAATGACATTACGATGCCAGGGCCACTGTACAACGCAGCAACCGTCCCGGGTAAGATAAAGATCCCGGTTCCGATAACCGTCCCAACCCCGAGTAACAGTAAGTCCTTTGCGTCCATCGTCTTCGTCAACCGACTATCCTTATCCAAGTAGCGGTCAAGCGTTTCTTTTTTGGTCAGTCGTCCGACCAATCGGTTAATTGCCGTATTTTCCATAATTATTTCTTCCTTCCCCTAAAACCCAAACGTTATTTTCTGAAAATAAAAACGCACCGGGGAATAGTCCACCGGTGCGTTATTCACCGGAAAGACAGCCGAAGCGTTCCGCCTAGCCATCTTTCCAATCAGTTAAGAGTCTACCATGTCAAAAGGCAACTTCTCTAACTTACTGGTCGATCGCCAGGCTTGTTAAAGAAGAAGCTAAATCGCTGCGTTGCATTACTGTGATTTTGAATTGACATTATCAGCACTCCCTCGTTTTTTGTTGTTGCCTATTATAAAGGATTTATTAAGAGTTTGTCAACATTCAAATTTAATTTTAATTTTCAATCGACACTCAACGCCCGACTTGTTCCACGGTGGGTAGCTGTTCTGGCGCTCGACGACCCCGTTGCAATAAGTAAATCGCCACCACAACCAAAACGGCGCCTAGTGCTTCCACCCAGCTTAACTGTAGACCTAAGAATAGCACGCTCAACACAAAGGTCACCACCGGTTGCGCGGCGTCTAAGATACTAATCACATCCGACGGCGCAAATTGGGCACTGTACAGCAATAAACAGAACGGTAAAATCGTTCCAACGATGATCACCGTCCCCATCGAGGCTACCAAACTTAACGTCACCTGAGGGGCATCGTGCCAAATCGGGCGGTAACTATTAAACAGCACACCGGCAATCAGCGTACCCCAACCGAGGATCACAATTGGTGAAACCCCCGCCTTAACGATTGCCCGGGGTAGCACAACGTAAAGGGCCGCAGTCAGGCCGGAACCGATGCCCCACAATAGTGCATTCATCGGAATCGCAAGCTGTGACACATCGCCCTTAGTAATTGCCAAAAAGACGCCTAACGCCGACACGATAAACGCAATTAAATCACTACGTAGCGGCCATTCTCGCTTAAATAAAAGACTTCCAATTACGATAAATAACGGGCTTAAATACTGAAGAATCGTTGCCGCTGCCGCGGTTCCAGTCTGAACTGACAGGTAGAACGTCATTAAGTTCGCCATCAAACCGAAAACAGCGTAGGCAACTAGCCAACCAATCAGGCGCGGTTGTCGAAACAGTGCAAAGGTTGCACCCCGTTCCTTAATCAGCGCCACCCCGATAAGGATCACGCCGGCGCCAAGTGTTCGGGCCGATAAGAACCAGTCTGCCGGTAACTGCTGGTCTTGAGAAATAAACTGTAACACGGTGCCAGAGATGCCCCACATGGTGCTGGCAATCAGCGCTAAAAAGATCCCTTTGGTAATCTGGGTTGTCCGCATACTAATAACGACTCCTTATGCTCTAAATTAGGTATCAGTTTAACAAGTTATCGTGAAATCCCCGTGGAAATCACGGGAAAACTTTCTCATAACTAAAACATTAGTTTAGTATAGTATCATTTTTATCGTTTAATCACCCTAACGAGGTCGTCATCGTTGACGCCTTAATCAAATTCAGGTACGATACAGTTTCTAGAAACAATTCGATTAAAGACAGCACGTGAATGTAAGCGTATTCAAAGAGTGCTGTTAACCTGACCAACAGGAGGAATTCTCTATGTCAGATACACCAAAGCGTAACGTCAGTACCGTTAGTTTGATTTCACTTGGTGCTGGCGGCACAATCGGTAGCGTTGGATCTATACCAACAGTCAGTTCTTTGCGGACTACGGTGCTGGAGGTGAAATTTTTGGGCTAGCGTTAGCCATGTGTCTTGCGATCATGGCATCCCTGTCTTTCGCAGAACTCGCAACTTTGTTTGTCCGTTCAGGTGGTGAAGTTGTGTTTGGCTACGTGGCATTTGGTAAACGCGGCGCCCTCTTTGCCGCTTGGACGTTAATGGGTGGTTACTTAAGTGCGCTGGGTTTCTACGTGACCGCGTCTAGTATCCTGATTGCCCAACTATTTCCCGCCATCGGTAATGGCCCCGGATACACCTTCGCAGGCGTTCGGGTATCCTACTTCGAACTTGGACTAGGGATCCTCATTACGCTGATTATTTTCAGCATCACCTACCGAGGCGCTAAGCTTACGGGAAATATTCAAAGCGTGATGATGGTGGGACTGGTTATTTTAGGACTCGTTTTAATGGTGGTCGGTTTTACTCGCGGCTCTAGTCATAACTTCTGGCCGGCGTTCGCTACTCACCAACAACCGGCACCCGCCATCATCCGTTTCGTGCTCCCTGCCATGACATTTTTAACGGGCTGGGAGTCAGTCGCCACCATGGCCGAGGAAGCCCGCATGCCCGCTCGAAAAATCGGGCTGATCGTGATTGCTTCGATCGTTGTTGCGGCCACCTATTACATCGGCGTTCTACTGTCGTCCGCTTGGATCTGGCCGTGGCAGCAAACTGCTAAATTCAGCATGGGCACCATCGATGCCTTCAAGGCGGCTGGTTACCCAATTCTCGGCACCGTGGCGTTTACGATTGCGGTACTGGGCTTACTCACCAGCTTCTTGAACCTCTTTTCCGCATCATCTCGGCTCCTCTTTTCATTAGCCCGAGGCCACATGTTACCAAAGCCGTTAGCCAAGTTACATCCTAAATACGGAACGCCAACGAACGCCCTCTGGCTGGTGTTGGTCCTCGTTTTAGGCATCGGCTGGCTCGGTAAGGGGGCGTTGGTGTACTTCTTGGATATGGGCGGCTTCTTGATTGCCCTAGCTTGGGCGTTTAGTGCCCTGTGTCTGATTCAAACTCGACGTCTCTACCCCACACTCACCGGTGGTTTCCGAAATAAAACCTTATTATGGCCAACGCTGGGCGGTATCGCGGCCCTCGCCATTGCCATTATTACGTTAGTTCCCGGTACTGCCGTATCCCTCGTTTGGCCGTATGAGTACCTGATTCTGGGGCTCTGGGCGTTGCTTGGACTGGCTGGCTACGTTTGGTCACGCCACCACGTTGTGACTGCTGACGAGTTGTTAGGCACCAAAATTATGGCTGATTTGCAGGCTAACGAGCGGCAGACTGCGGATTAACTACAATAGCACTAAAAAGGCGTCCCTATTTACTAGAGACGCCTTTTTGGTGCTGTCATTAATACCGAACCATTCTTCCATAGTTATTATAACATACCCCAAAATCCAAAAACAGACTACCACTTTCCCCTCAACCTGCTACACTGGGACTACTGTCAATTTTGCTATTACGACCCACAAAGGAGACCCGCCGATGGATGAACAGACTCGCTTGACCCGGACATACAACTACTTAGGCACCGAAATCACCAGACTCACAACGGTGATTCAAGACCTCGAGGAAGCTGCCAAACAGACTAAAATCGACTTGGCCCACGATACGCGGTTGAATCTCAATTCCTACACGGATACGCTGGACACCTTTGCCAACATCGAAAGCGGCAACCGTCAAATCGATACCTTAAATGCAAAAGTTGACATTGCCCATTCCAACCGTGATAAAGCCACGTTGCTTCAACCGCAGGCCTACTTTGCGCGAGTTGATCTGGCATTTCCGGATGAAGCACCTGAGGCATTTTATATCGGTAAAGTTGGCTACCTTGACTCGGATGGCGATAATCTGATCTACGATTGGCGGACACCCGTTGCGGATACCTATTACGCGAACCAGCAGGGTGCAACCAGCTATCTGGCACACGGCTGCGAAATTCACGTTGACCTTTCCTTGCGGCGTCAATTAGTCGTTGATCACGACCACCTGACCGCCTACTTTGATAATCAGGGGGCCCTCAACGACCCGGTTCTCCTCAACATCTTGGCGGCAGATCACGCTGGTGGCCTTCAAGACATTACGACTACGATTCAAACCGAGCAAAACGACATTATCCGAAATACCACCGCTGACGTGCTCATCGTGGACGGCGTTGCCGGTAGTGGCAAAACATCCGTCCTGTTACAGCGAATCGCTTATCTGCGCTACATTTATCGCGAACAGTGGACCGCCGCTGATTTCTTACTGTTAACGCCGAGTCCGGTGTTTGCCCAATATATCAAGGACGTTCTCCCTGCCCTCGGCGAAACCAATCCCATGGCCACGACCCTCGACCACTTTCTTGCTCAGTTGGGGCACTACTTCGGCCTTACGATCACCTCGACTAGTCAGCGAAATCACCGCTTAACTGAACTTGATCACGCATTGGATCAAGTGGATTTTAACCTAAGCGTGCCCGGTTATGCGCAAACGCCCACTGATCAGTCGGTCCGTCAGCGTCTGCGCCTTGTTTGGCGAAAACTAGTTGCAACTGACCAACAACCTGAGGCCTTTAACGATTGGCTCGACTGGGAGCAACTACAGGTCGACCTTGGCCTTCCAACACCACTGACCGACTACCAACAACTGTACCTTCTCTTGCAGATGACCAACTACCATCAAGATGCGGTCAAGGCGCTGTTCGTCGATGAAGCGCAGGACTATACGGCCGATCAACTGCTATTCATCCGCCAGTTATTTAACCACGCTCACATCACCTTGGTGGGCGATCATAATCAAGTACTCAGCACCACTGGCAACGACTACGCCCAATTAGCATCATTTTTCGACGCACCTAAGCGGGTCGTTACGCGACTACGGCTACTCACCAGTTATCGGGCGACTGGCGCTATTACCCGGTATTTTGGTCAATTCGGACAAACCCACAACGCCTCTTTAATCAAACCAGTTCAACCCGATGGCGCAACGCCCGTAACGTTGCCTGGACTGAGTACGACCGATTTGATTGACCAGTTAACAAGCTATCGAGCTCAGGGTGGCTCGGTTGCCATCATCACGCCAACGACTACTGAGGCACAAGCGCTCTATGACCATCTGACAAGCCAAAACTTTACCGACTGTACACTTGTCACTGACGCCTCACGAACGGTGACTGAGGCCACCGTTCAATGCTTACCGCTTAAAATTGCGAAGGGCCTCGAATTTGATCACGTGTTGCTAAGCCACTTTAACGCCCCTGAGTACCAAGTGCCCATTTACGGTGACCATCGCCGTTACGTGGCAGCTTCCCGAGCTACTCAGACATTGTTAGTGGTTGAAGCGCAACTATAAACTAAAAAAGTCGTGAATCCTAACCAGATTCACGACTTTTTTAGTTTTTTTGTTGACAAATACCGTAAACTCACGTATAAATGTTTACATAATCAATAAACAAAAAGGAGGCATCATCACCATCGACCTCACTCATCTTACACCAGCAGAACTGACTCAAGGCTATCACCAACAAGCCCAATTGCTCCTCTGTAACCACTGCCGGTTTACCTGTCCCGCCAGTGACGTGACGGCAATGCAACGACACCTGACCCATCAGCATCAAGGCGCCGTCAACGCGTTACTTCAATCAACCTCCAAATACAACACGCTAACGGCCACCCAACGCGACCTCTTAACGGCCTTCGCCAGTGGTGACAAGGATAAACTGATTGCCGAACAACTCGACCTCAGTCCCTCAACGGTGCGCCACCAAAAGTTTACCTTCCGAGAGAAGGCCAAGCGCGCCAAACTCTACTTAGCACAGTATGAAGCCATCTTTGAGGACTCATCGACCAGCATGTTACCGATTCCACCCAGCATCACGCATCCGGACGATCGGTTCAAGATTTCAGAAACCGACTATGCAACGCTGGTTCAAAAATACTTTGATTTCAGTCAGCCTACCCCGGTCTTGACCCAACTACCCAAAGGTGAAAAGAAGTTGATCACGCTGCTGTATCGTATCAGCGAAGAACTCGACTTTGACCGACACTATTCGACCGCTGAGATCAACTCGGTGCTCAAGCCCATCTACTTCGACTATGGGTTACTTGAGCGCTACCTCGTGGACTACGGCTTTGTGGCTCGAACACCTGATGGTCGCGATTACTGGCGCATTTTTTAAAGGAGATTTCCATGACGACCCCAACTCGAAAACAACTGATTCAAGATTACAAGCTTCAGCCAACTTATTACGGTGTGATTCAGATTACGAATACCGTTAACCATAAAATCTACATTGATACGGTTCCCAACACCAAGAATCGTTGGGCCTACTATAAAGTGAACTTAAACAACCACTTCTACGCCAACTCCCCACTTCAAGCAGACTGGGAAGCTTACGGCGAGGACGCCTTTACCTTCGACATCCTCTGGGAAGAAAAAACCGACGCTGTTTTAAACCTGCGTGAAACCCTCAAAAAACTAAAGAAAGATTGGTTTGACCGCCTTCAACCCTTTGGCGACCGCGGTTACAATAAACCATTGAGACATTGATCATGACTTTTACCCCAATTGACTTAAACACGTGGCCTCGCCGCGATTACTTTTACTACTTCACCAAAATGATGCCCACCGGCTTTAACGTTACCGTGGACGTTGACGTCACGGCAACCTATGCGGCTTTGAAAGAAACCAACCATAAATTTTTCCCGGCCTACCTCTACCTGGTTACTAAACTGATCAGTCAACAACCTGAATTCATGGTGATCCGTCAGGGTGAACAACTTGGCTACCTTGACCATTTGACGCCATCCTATTCCCTGTTCCACGAAGATGATCACACGATTTCTGGGATGTGGACAGCATACGATCCCGATTTTGAAACTTTCTACCAAGCCTATCTCGATGATGCCGCTAAGTATCAGGATCAACACGGCGCCGTTGCGAAGCCTGATCAACCAGCGGATGCCTACATGATTAACTTGATGCCTTGGCTGCATTTTAACAGTTACACCCCACTGACCTTTAATGGATTACCCAACTACCTACCAACCATTGAAGCGGGTCAATTTCAGATCAAAGACGGCCGCCGAACGATGCCAGTTTCCTTTACCATTCATCACGCGGTGGCGGACGGCTACCACGTTAGTCAATTCTTTGAGCATTTTCAGCAAGCGTTGAACGCCCCCGAAAACTGGTTGAACTGACCAAACCTAAAAATTCCCACTACATTCAAAACGAATGCAGTGGGAATTTTTTAATTTACTGACAGCTGATCAAATCCGTTATGCCAGCCACGCTTCCAACAACCGTTCATAGTGTTGCATCCGCTGACCTTCCTCTGGTTCAACAACCTTGCCCGCCAATTTAACCAACTGCCGAGCCTCATTGATCAACACTGGATTCCGCTCGCCTTGACGATAAGCAATGAAGTCTTGATACATCGCAAAGTAGATGCCATCCAGCAACGCTGTTTCAGGGACTTCGACTTGTTCGGCGATTTGAACGAACTTTTTAAAATACCGGTAATCATGGTTCTCCAACGTTGTTAAAATCACCGTGTTCATCACAGCAACTGCAGTCGTTTTGGACGCCAATGATGCCGGCGTGCGCTTAGCTGCCTTCGTTACTCGCGGCAACAGTGCATCAATCGTTTCACACGGAAGCAGTTTACAAATTGCTTGAAATAATAATAGCTCGTACTGATACCACTCTTCAATGTCAAACAGGTAGGTCGACAGAATCTTTAAATTCTCCGCTGTTTCGGTAATGTGGTGCGTTCGCTGGTACTCTTGATACAACTCAACCTTAAGGACGTTATGATAATCGCCAAGCGTCGGCGTCTTTTCATAAGTTTCTTTAAGCTGCACAACTAACTGATCTAACTGCGCCTGGCTTAATGACCTTAACGCACCGTGACCGCGCTCAACACAGGGAAGTAGCTGGGGCCACTGTGCTGCCAGTTCAACGGAAAATTCCGCCACGCCCACCTGTAGTCGATCCAGAAACGCGAACAAATTACTCACCGTCGTATCGTGTTCACCGTTTTCAAAGCGAAAATAACTTGAACGCGATACGATGCCGGTATAGACATCCTTCGCCTTTAGGCCCTTCTTTTCACGAATCTGTTTAACGGTTATTCCGGTATAGCTTAGTTTCCGCGTATGACGCTGATCTGCAGTCACGGACGCCCCCTCCTCTCTCACCACTATTGTGAGGTCGTTTCAACGGCCCCAGTAGCGTTTCTCAGCCAGTTTACGTGCTTGAACGGCTTCAGCCATCGTGTCAAAGCTCTTTAACAAAACGTAGTGCCCCTGATACATCAGCCGTGCGAACCATTTTCCATCGGCCTTGTTATAGGAGACCCCCACGATACCAGATTTATTGCGTTGCGACTTTTTAACTGACGAATACGGAATCCCCTGCTCATCGACTAAGGATTCTGCTCGTCCCATTTGACTGACAAATCCCGTATTGGTCACGTAATTTTGCTTTGAAATTTCCCGTCGTAAACAGCCACAGCTCTTGGTTTGGCCTGAACGTAATAACGCCCCGTCCACCACGGTTTGATTCCCACAATCACACTGACAACGCCACAGGAGGTCATGGTTACCGGGATTGTGCCCGGCCTGTGACAGGACAACTAACCGGCCAAACCGTTTTCCTGTCATTTCAATTTTTCGACTCATTGATTCACCCCGTCACCTATTATTAAAAATCGGTGCATGTTTCGGGTAGTCCGATAACATGCAGCCTACAACTGTCGTTAGGTTGCACTGATGGCCCGCTCAACGGTCATCAGGGTATCGGTCAGATAAAATCCATTCTTTATTCGACTTATACATTCGCTGCTTATCGAAATAGCTGCGCCACGCTCATGACCCAACTAGACCAATAACGGCCACTAGTCTTACCCTTATTATAAAATAACAACAAACTCATTAAAATCGAAAACCCTCGCGCTAAATAATAAACCGACATGCTGTTAAATCATATATACCATAAAATGAATCATTTGAGAGAAAACGGTGCATATTTGCAACGTTAGAGCGTGAAACGGGGCGCTTAGAAGGTGGTGTGGTAGGCGGCTTAAGCGAAACTGCCGTTCTTTGGCAGTTTTACTTAAGTCGCCTGCCATGCAACCTTCTGCCCCGTTTCACGCGTTTCGGCACAGTCGCCCAACCCCACCACCTAAACCAATTCCCCCAACATCCCCGATCACCCTCAACCTAACCGCCCAACCGTGCCGAAACCAACGTCATCGCAATCCACGTCGCCTAAACCTCTTTTGACCAACCAGTGCGCAACCACCAGCCACAACACCGCCTAATGGCTGACCAATCCCTGCATTTTCCAACACCATCACCCGTAGCAACACAAAAAAGCCCAGCCAGCACAACCATGCCAACTGAGCCCAATCTCATTCTAAATCACGGCTTCAACCCACCGCTTCATCAACCAAACACTAACGGCCGCTTCGATCGCTGCAAACAGGAGCATCCCAATCAAACTACCGATCACCTGTACATAACCGCTGCTGAGGTTGATGCCGTCAACCAAGTTTCCGTAAAGACCAAACGCCACACCAGCAACTCTGACAACGGCCCAAATCACCACAATGTACAGACCTAAACGGACGAACCGCTGGCCGGTCACCGGTAACTTAACCGTGATTGCCATGATCACTAAATGAATCAACGAAACGGAAGTGAAGAATAGGATAACCGCCGCAATCATCATCACGATCACCACCAACACAATGACCCAAACTGGTGGTAGCTTCATGGTACCCGACACATCAATTCGGCCAAAATCATTGATGAAACTCTGCCAATCCAGTGCAATACCAATTCCATGGAGTACTGCTTGTAGCACCATCGCGTACCCCCACGCTAGCATCGTTGTGAACAAATTAGTTGAATAGAGTTTGGTATCACTGACTGGAATCAACCGAGTGGCACTGCTGATCAACACAAACTCGTTATCCCGCGTCAGGAAAATCGTCAAAACGACCCAAAAAATGACGCCTAATCCACCAATCGTTGATTCAACATCGGTAGCGGTTAAGCTGGTCGCCTTAGTAAAAAACTCGACCAATAGTGTGACTACAAGCGCAATCAGCTCAATCAGGATTGCCCGCGTCACCAACCGAAGTTTCCGGCCCACCAATGCGCGGTTTAACTGCCCAAAACTAGTCATTGACGGCACCCCCTTCATAAAGTCCTTCATAGTAAGCTTCAATGCCAATACCAAATTCTTCACGGATACTATCCGCTGAGCGATGTACCGCAATGGTTTGATCTTTGATTACCACAATGTCGTCTAAGATTGGTGCAATTTCAGAAACATAGTGGTCGCTAATGATCATCAGCGCCGCTTCCGGCTTCCACTGAATGATACTATTAATGATCTTTTTACGGCTCATACTATCGATTCCGCTAAACGGTTCATCTAATAAGTAGATATCCGTCTGTCGAGCCAACGTCAACGTAATCACGAATTTTTCTTTCGTCCCCTTTGACAGTGCTGATAACTTTTGGAGTGGATCCAATTGCAAGAAGTTCGCCAGCTCTTGGTATTTTTCATAATCAAAATCCGGATAAGCGTGCTGATAAAAGGCCACGATTTCCTGTAACTTCGACTGTTTAGGGAACCAGTTTAACTGGTCACTGAAACTGACGGTTGCCCGCTTAGCTGCTGCGTTCGTTGTTGTCTGATTCGTAATGATCTCGCCCTGATTCGTTTTAGCGAGTCCTGAGATCAACCGCATCAAAGTCGTCTTCCCGGCTCCGTTCTCACCTAACAGGCCAACGATTTTACCCGCTTCAACAGTCAATGACACGTTCGTCAAAATTGGTTTTTGGTTCCGTTTATATGTGAGTTGCTTAATTGCCAATGCCGTGGTCATTTTACCGCCCCCTTCGTTTGCATAAATTGTTCAAGATCCGCCAAAATTTCTTCATCGCTAATGTTGAGTCGATGTAATTGGTCGTATAAAGTTGCTAAATGTTGTGTTACAAGTTCTTGTTTTAACTGATTGATCGTTTCGACATCCGTTGTCACGAAATTTCCCTTCCCCCGTTGTGAATAAATGACTGCTTCGCTGATCATCTCACTCAGTGCCCGTTGAACCGTATTTACGTTAACCGTCAACTCAACTGCTAATTGTCGAACTGCCGGTAACTTCTCGCCGGGTTTTAACGCGCCAGAAATAATTTTGTCGTAAATCACCGTTTTAATCTGATAGTAAATCGGGATCTTATCATTAAATTCCATTTGAACTCGCCTCCTCAATGTGTACTATCTTTCTAGTACACTATAACACTATTACAAAATATTGCCAACTCTTGCTTCAAAAACAGCCTAAATTGGCACTTGTAATCAAAACTAATTGTCATCAACTTCATCACTATTCTGTAACGTTTTTGAAATATTACAGACTTGTCACATTTAACGATTGATTAACCAGGTTAATCAATTATCGGGACATTTTTTAATTTATAAGTACTATATTCACTGATATAACAGTAATTGCATCATACAATTAGATGGCAAATAGTCGCCTATTATCGCAATTTAATCGCCTATAATTAATTCATATTAACAACTATTCATGGCATAAACTAGTATTTTTACTGTAACAGTTACGTGTTTGTTATGCCATCTTCACACTTTCTTCACAATTAGGCTTTATATTAATAGCATACCTAATATTTAAACAATAGATTTTAGATATTAAGTAAGCTTTTTCATTTTACTCCTCCAAAGTAAAATTAATATTTTCGTGAACCCCATCACGAAAATGCCTACTCCTATGTGTAAAACCTGTCCTCCCCCGGACAGGTTTTCTTTTTGTCTTTTTTCCTAAAAACAGCATAAAAAAGCGTCCGCACAATCACCAATCAGTGATCGTGCGGACGCTTTTTTAATGAGATGGTGCCACAAGCAACTCATAGCACCAGATTCATTAATTCCTCCAAGAATTAACGTCGCTGACTCTATATGTGCTGCGCAGAACTGCGCTAACCTACAAACGTACCGAATGACCAATCGATATCCCCATATCGATCTTAGCAACAACAGTGGCCTCCAACCATGGTGGACGATACTATCAGGGGCGTCCAATCCCCAATCAATTTCAGACTCCATATCTGAAACGATATACTCAAAGGTTAGTGACTCCACTCAACTAAACCTTCAAACACGCGATAGCATCTTCAACTCTCATAGTAGGCTTTTTCATTTCGTCATCCCTACCATCTCTGTTTCCCCCGGAAATGGCAGCGATTTCTTAAATAAGAACAAAAAACGACCCATCATTGGCAAGCATTACTGCTCCCAAGAACGGGTCGTGTCTTAGCAATTAACTAAAACTGAGCATTTACATTCAATTACAAGTTTTTGTTCTTAGTTATGAAGTGATTTTAGCATAGTTTTTTAACAAACACAATCTTATATTAATAAAAAAGACAAATATTATTGGATGTCGCACTAAACTTGTCATATCAAGGGTTAGTTTCGTTTCTAGTCAATCGATTTACTAAAAAAGCACCTTTTTTTACAAAAAATCAATAGATAAATACTAATCAATTTCATAATTTATTCACGTTAATTTAACTCACACATTCACTTTCAACGCCCACCAGTAGTGCTATTTGTAGCAATTACTGCGGTTTAAACCCTACAAATAGGCGAACAAGTTCACATCATAACCTACTCTACCCGATTTTTCATTACGAATTACGGCTCTTAGCTCAACCACGAATCTAACCAAAACCGTTTTTGCGTAATCACCTCAGCCGCGGTTTCAGCAATCGCCTGTCGTGATAGGAACTGTCCGTTAGTCGAGACTCGTTGTTTAAAGTTAGCAACTCGGTCATCCGCGTCAGAGACAACCCACTTCATTGCGTCTAACTGTAGCAAAATCACAATGAGATCCAGCCCCGACTGAGTTGGTGTCAGCGTTGTTAATTGATTGGTTAGCCAATCCACCATTTGTTGTCGGCTACTACTCGTTGGTTCGTAGATGACGTGTGGTTTCAAATTATTTTGAAAAATAACCCGTTCAACTCGCTTCTCTTCTAGTAGCTCCGCGCCCACCGCATCATAAGTACTATTAGCAACATCCCAGCTCGTAATTAGTGATAATGATGTTTCAAGCGCGTTATCCGGTTGTGTCTTTTGGATGTCACGCTTTAAATCACCCAGCGAATCTGGCAGGCCTGCTAATCGTGCGGCATCACGAACGACTAATCGCTGGTTCTCAACGCCAAGTACCCCTTGTGTAATTAGATCAAAGATCGCCGCCAACACAAAATACGCCTGATTCGTAAATCGGGTTCTCAATAGTGGTTTTTGTTCAATTCGCTCCGTTAACAATAAAAATCGACTCGCAGTCGCTAGCATCGTCATCATCATTCCCCATTTCAAACTAGTTTCTTCTTCAGAATACCACGTTTTTCTTGAAGGTGGGTAACGGCAACCGGCACTATCCAAAACTATACCATTTTCGATAATGGCTTATATTTTTGATTATATATATCGAATGAAACATGAATTCCATTATGCCAACATTACATGAAAACCAACTGAAAAAAGCCTCGATTTTCGAGTAAAAATCCATGACTAAGTCAATCTCTCATGCGATAATATCCGCATAAGAGAGCGATTGACGTCACTTGTTTTTCAGACATTTATCGAAAAGAGGGGAATTATTTATGAAGCGTTTATTAGGGAAAAACGCCACCGTTTTTTGGGGTTCCATTATCTTTACCGGAATCTTTTCTATTTGGGCCGTTGCTAGACCAATTGGCATGACATCGACCCTTTGGCACTGGCTCGGACTATACAACCAGACCTTTAGCTGGTTTACGATGCCGATGCCGATCATCTTACTTTTTATTTGCCTATATTTAGCGTTCGGCAAGTTCGGTCACGTTAAGTTAGGTCGACCCGAAGACAAACCTGAACTGAGCACCTTCGCCTGGATCGGTACGTTATTTACTGCCGGCATTGGGATTGGCATCGTTAATTTCGGGGTGGCCGAGCCCCTTGTTCACTACCTGCAATCACCACAAGGAATCGCTGCAGCTGGGACCTCACCAGCACAAGCAGCCGAAAATGGGTTCAAATATAGTATGTTCATTTGGGGACTCCCCGCTTGGGCCATTTATACGATGGCTGGGCTAGTCATTGGTTATTTTGCCTATTATAAAGGTGCTAAATTTCTGCCAGGGACCCCAATTGAAAACGGCTTTTCTGATAAAAAGTGGGGTCACTCCGTTGCGATGATCACCAGTATCACCGCTGCCGGTGCGGCCTCCCTCACGATTGCCGCCCACATTGCGATTGGTATCTTTCAGATGCAAAACGCTTTTACTGCCATTACTGGCCAAAAATTCGAACAACTTTCTGATTCATTAATTTTACTCGTCATTATGTTTGTGATTTATACCGGCGCTGCCGTTCTACCGATTCAAAAAGGAATGGGCCGCTTGGGCGAAATCAATACCATCGTTGCAATTGGTCTCATGATTTTCGTTTTCCTGCTCAGCGACGCCCCAATGATTATGCGTCTTGTCACGGAAAATATTCGTCATGCCTTCTTGGATGTGGTTCCAGTTGCCTTTACCACCTTCCCCTTCCAAGACCAAACTTGGTTTGATTCATGGCCGAACACCATCACCATTTGGTGGGTTTCTTGGACCCCGTTTTTAGGCATCTTCATTGCTAGAATCTCCAAGGGTCGTACCATCCGCCAAATCGTGACAATGTCGATCTTAGTCCCAACGTTCTTTTTGATTATCTGGTTTAGTGTCTTTGCTGGTAACGGTTTTTGGGATGCCTTTTTCGGCGATGGCAAGATTTTGAAATTTATCGCCGAAAATCCCGAACGTCTACCTGTCATTCATCATGGTTCTGCAACAACTACCAGGCTTCAGTATCACCGGAATTGTATTCTTACTTCTGGTTGTCATCTTCTTGGCAACGGCAACGACGTCATCCATGATCTCAATCAGTATCATGACCAGCAACGGTCCTGAAAACGCGCCTCGTAATCGCACGATTCTCTGGTCGATCATCACCACGATGATTGCGTTCGCGAACATCGTGACCGGCACCCTCGATGGCATCAAAGCTGTTGGTGTCATTATCGGGATTCCGTTCATGTTCTTCATCTTTCTTTCAATTTCAGGTATGTACCGTCAGATGCAGGCTGATTACAAGGCCGGCCTGATCACTCGTCCACGTCGCCAAGATCAATAGGAGGTTACGATTATGCTTGCAATCATTCAACTTGCGACAAAACTGGTTCCAAAACCAGATTTCCCGTGGGATAAAACCCTCACTCACCAGTCATACGGCCAAAACTTAATTGGGTCGTTACTCATTATTGGTTTTATTGCCTTGATTGGCTGGATCGTTAAACTCGCCTTTGAAGAAAAGAGGGACTAATATGACTGGCAAATATACAACCGAGCTCATTAACAAGCTCCCTAAACTACCACTTCCAGAACTTTCCGACACCCTTTCTCGCCTCATTGAGTGGTTGACGCCGCTTTTAGGGACTGCCGAGCAGGCCAAGTTAGCACAGTTAATCTCAGATTTTGAACAAACCGATGCCCCATATCTACAAGCTAAACTTGTCCAACATTGGCAAGAAACTAACGCCAGCTGGCTTGCGCCGCTTTGGCGAACAAGTTACCTCACCAGTCGCGCACCCATTCAGAGCACTTCTAACTTTGCGCTAACGATTGCCCCCACCTCCCTGCCAGAACTTGAACCGATCGTTTTAGCAGCCCGCTTACTTCAGAATTTTGCCAAACAGTACTACCGGTACGCTAGTGAGGAGGCGCCAGTTGAAACGACTCGTTCTGGGATGCCATTAGACATGAGTTACTACCAAAATTTCTTTCGCACGCAACGACTTCCCCAACCTAACCAAGACCGATTAACGCACTACCGCCCAACACTCACTGATGTGGAAGTCACTGTGATTGTTCGCAACACCGTTTATCAACTTCAAGTCATCGACGCCGATGGTCAAATTGCGTCACTTTCGGCTTTAACGGAAAACTTACGCAACATTTTAGCGCTTCAAAAACGAGATCCATTCTTCATTGGCAGTTACACCGGACTTGATCGCGACACTGCCGCAGAGATCCATGACCAGCTTCGCGCTGACCCCTTAAATCGTGCAAACTTAAATCGAATCAGTAACAGTATTCTCACGTTAACACTCGCCAATCGTGAAGAATCAGCAAGCCTCAAAAGGACGCTTTTAGGGCCTCATAACCAATTCTTTGATAAGACCCTACAACTAGTCCTAGACGGCGAGAACGGGCTCGGAATTGCCTTTGAGCACAGTGATATCGATGGGGTGCCGGCACTCAATTTGATTTCAGAAGTCGTTAATGATTTGAGCCACCCCGATCATGACCAAATTGGCATCTCTCAGGTGACTGAACTCAATTGGCACCTCAATCATTTCGAAAAAGAAGCCCTCGTTGAAGCTGAACATCATAACCAAACCATTGCGGATCAACTCGAATTTGCGGCGGCCGCAATCTCGACTTTCGGTAAAACTCAGTTAAAAGCGCTTGGCGTCAGTCCAGACGCATTTTTCCACACCGCATTAGCTCTCGCAGAATACCGCATCACCGGTGGTTGGCGGAGCATCTACGAACCCGTTTCGATGCGCGGGTTCTATCAAGGACGAACTGAAAATGCTCGTGGAATCAACGCTGGCAAAAAAGCGTTCGTTGAGGCCTTTACTACTGACCAGCGTGATGACACCGTTAAAGCGGCCTTTGATACTGCCGTAGCCGAACACTCAGAGCGAATCAAACTCGCACAACAAGGTTTCGGCGTTGAACGTCACCTCCTTGGCCTACGAGAGATGATGTTAGCGAATGGGGGTGCGAACGCTTTTCCGGCCGCAGCTGCATTTTTTAATAGCGACTTGTTAGCGCAACTTCAAACGGATTTTTTCTCAACAACTGGAATTCCTTATGACATCATCGATAATTTTTCATTTGCCCCGACTAGCGAAGATGGTTACGGCATTTACTATGGCATTTTAGCGATAAGATTCTCCTCACCGTATCGGCTTGGGTAACGAACGCCTTTAACGCTAAAGAACTCGCTGATGTTATTGTTGCTAGTACCCAAGAAGTTTTCGATTGGTTGTCATCAATTAATCATTAATCATGATAATCCAAAAATGGGACTCAAATTTCAGATTTAGAAATTCGAGTCCCGTTTTTGAATTATTGTTTTAGACCTAATAAAATTAGGTTTTATCGCTTATTTCTTTCAAACAACCCGGCTGTCTCTAACCGTTTGCTTGTCGCATCCTAGTTAATCCATCTCACCCCTGAGCTAGATTAGACTAACGATCCGCTTTATTTCAAAAATATCAGCTTATTTGTAGCTTTGAGCCAAACCCTTAACATCAGAAGTGGTAATGGTTTGATCACGAGTTGCGTAGTACATGATAGCGTGCTTTGGTGTTGCATGTTCCAACCCTAAAGCATGGCCCAATTCATGTTCAGCAACGTGGGCCCGTTCAACTTGTGAGTAGTGGTACTTCGTTGAAACATCACGGTAAACGTATGACTTAGCACTTGCCAAAACCTTCAAGCCGTTTAATGACTTGTTGCTGTAGTATGACGAGTAAGTTACACCAACGACACCGGCTGCGGCACTCTTAGGTGCGTTGCTAGTAGCCAAGTTAATGTCAGCCTTACCAGTAGTAGGAACCAAGTTAACGACACCGGCTTTGTTCCAGTGACTAACTGCGGCGTTCCAAACAGCCTTGTAGTAAGAAGAACTACCACTGATCTTGTAAGTGATCGTCTTGCTAGTCCAACGTTTTGCAGCTGGTGTTGAAGCAGTTGAACCGCTACCCTTGATAGCGTATGACATACTCTTCAATGATACGGTTTTAGCAGCTTGAACATCGTGCTTAACGGCTTCCGTTGCATCAACATCGGTAGTGATTTGAGCACGAGTGGCACTCTTAGTTTGAACTGGTGATACAAAACTCAAAACTGCAATTAAAGTAACTGCTGCGACTGCGATTAATAAACTTAATGAACGTTTCTTCATGAACTGATAGGTCTCCTTTTATTAAAACCAGAGTTATTTACTATCAGCTTTTTCGTTCAGCTCCAAAATCAATCGTACATTATAGATGTAATGTACTTCCCATATGAAACAGGTGAAACAAAATAAAGTTGTCCCCGTGTAGTTGGTTATTGACCCCCCAATAAGTAACACAACAACAGTATGCTATCATGGGCTTTCGGCGATTACCATTACAGCAAAGTTACAAAAAATGAGCCAAAATCTTTGTGAAAATGGTACTTGAAGCATTTCAACAATTCCCCGGACTATAAGCATTGTTATATCAACGTTTAAGTCAGTTTTGATGGTTTCTAAATTGCTTGGTCAAATATGAAGATTCTGTGAAGTTTTCAGTGAATTTTTTTTTTAAAAAATAACAAAAAACGATCCACTACGACATATAACACTCGTAATGGGTCGTTTTTTAGTTTATTAATCGCTCTTTAAATTACAAATTTGAGGTTATTACCGCTTTTCAGGTCTGGGTATTGAGGACAATTGACGGAGACATCGTCAATTACCACGATCAATGAACCTGAAGAGCCACTCTTTAATCGACGAAAATCGTCGGCCGAATTTGTTACAGTTAACTGGGGGGTCACCATTTAACTACAAGTGTTGGAACAACTTTACAAAAGGTAATTTAGTTATGAAGTTTGCATTCAATTTCTTAAAAAATAGCCCTGAAAGCACAACGACCCGGCCAGGTCTCTCTCCTGTCCGGGTCGTGTCACTAAAATGTTGACTTTAGTGCTGAGCAATTTTATTTAATTAATTAAACACAACTTACGTTCACAGTTTATTATACATATCCCTTATTCGATTAGCAAGGACTTTTTTAACTTTTTTTGTTACTTAGTCTTTTTTCGGTAAGCGCTTTACTAATTGAACGACTGTAAATAAAGACGTAAACCTTGCTAACACTGAGATTTTTTAAAGTCTAGGTTGATTATTAGTTAATGGTAATTGATTGATTTTTGATACTGCCTACTTGTAGATTGATGAGCTAGCTTGTCACCCGCTTGACCATGACTAGCTTTTTAGTCATACTAAAACAAAACTGCTAGGAGGCACACTATGCGCAACGTTTATTTTGACCACGACGGCAACGTCGATGACTTAGTTTCCTTACTACTATTACTTCAAATGCCAGATGTGAACTTACTGGGGGTTGGCGTAATCGATGCCGATGGTTACGTGGAACCGGCTTCATCGGCTTCCCGAAAAATTATCGACCGGTTCGGCCACGAGGGGCGCAAGCCAACGGCCGTTGCAAGATCAAATTCTCGGGCCGTTCACCAATTTCCGAAAGAATGGCGTCTAAGTGCCTTTTCATTCGATGACTTTCCAATTTTAAACGAACATGGTGCGCCTAAAACACCGTTGGCAGATCAACCCGCTCACCTCGACATGATTACTAAGATCAAAGCGTCGGCGCAACCCGTTACCCTCGTGATGACCGGTCCTTTAACCGATCTTGCTCGGGCACTTGCCGTTGATCCAACCATTGTCGATAACATTGACCGCCTCTTTTGGATGGGCGGCGCGATGAATAACCAGGCAACGTTGCCGAACCCGAACAGGATGGCACGATGGAATGGAACGCCTACTGGGACGCGGAGGCCGTTAAAGCCGTCTGGGAATCACCACTTAACATCACGGTCGTCAGTCTTGATAGTACTGATCAAGTCCCATTGACCCCAGAATTGCGAGCACGCTGGGCAACCCAACGGCGCTACCCGGCTATTGATCTCATCGGTCAGGGATACTCGCTAGTTCATTCATTTGAAGCCAACTCGACCTACTACCTCTGGGACGTTTGACAACCTTAGTCAGTCGCTACCCTGAACTCGTTGATTCAAAACCAATTAAGAGTGATGTGATTGCCGAAGGGCCGGCTGCGGGCCGAACTTTCATCAGTGAAACTGGTCGTGACGTGACCTTTGTCACCAACGTTCATGCCGATGCATTTTTTGATCAAATTGACGCATTAGCCAAACTGGCTGACTAATCGCTTCATTATAAACCAATTTAAAACGCATCCAGAGCTCCGAAACGGGAATTCTGGATGCCGTTTTTATTATAATTGCAATTACTCATAATCATCAAATACCGAAATTTGCGGTTCAGCCAGTAGTCGCGTGGGCTTCCCTAAATAATAACCCTGAATAATTTCACACGGGTAGTCGCGGCGCACCTGCTCCAGTTCCGCTTTGCTCTCCACGCCTTCAATGGCAATCGTCTTGTGCTGTTCCTGTGCAAATTGGTACCAAAAATCCAACTGATCGGCAATGTCGTCGATTGCGTTAAAGGGCCGTAAATTTTGAAAGGCAAACTTGTACTCGTTCACATACTCATCGAGCTTAAGGGCTAAGTTCAAGGTGTTCACGCCCGTCCCAACGTCATCAATACATACCAGTAGTCCTAACGCTGAAAACCGCTTTGCTCCTGCTAATAATTGGTCGCTTGTTACTTGCGGATTCGAGCGTTCTGTTAACTCCGTATAAATTTTAACTGAAGTTGTCGCTTGCACCCGTGCAACCATCTCAGCGTATTCGGACTGAATAAACTGAGACTGCTCCAGATTAAACGAGATCAATTGAATCGTTTCAGGAACCTGACTGAGGGTGGTGGTTAACAAGGATTCAATTTCAGTTGCCGTAATGGCATCGAAATCGGTTGGTAGTACCCAGCGATGATCCTGATACTCACGAATAAATAGCTCATACCCAACTGGTTGTTGATTATCCGCTGTAACACCCGAAAACTTTGGTTGTCTAAAAAACGTGAACACGGCGCCCTCACTTCCTTTCTAAATGATGCCGTCTTTTTTCAAAGCACTAGCAATCTCGTTATCACACGATCAATTAATGGTAGACCATTTCAATTAACAACCGGTATTCAGCTCAGGATACAAAAGAACCCGGATACCAAAACCAACCATTAACCATAATTATATTCTAACATGTGTCTTCATTCAGGCCAATAAAACTTTAATTAATTAGGCTTTTCACGTTCATTTGTCACTAATAACAATTTGGCCCAACAACGGTTGATAATCGTTGCCATCACGGCCGTCATCGATGCTATACCAATCACTTATAATCGTGGTAATTCCGGTTGTGCATAGAAATTGCCTTGGACGTAATTAATCGCCAGTTGTTTAGCAAACTGCTCATCATTGACGCTATCGATTCCAGAAAGCATCAGCCGTACGCCGGCCTCTGTGGTTAATTGCTGCCACTCATGGATGAACTGAATCACATCGTTGCGTTGCGGATACTGATCCCGAAGTTTCTGCAAATCAAACTTAACCACATTCACCTCTGGTAAAGCCCGGCGCAACATTGCTCGTCGAGGTGAGGTTAGCACGTCCAACCACGGCATCGATAATAACCAGATATGTTGGGATCGGTAACGTCGCAGCTGTGCTTTAAACGCATCCGTCTTTCCAAGTTGTTTTACCTGAATCACCAACCGTTTCGGATACTGCGCGTTCGCAAATTGAATCAGCGCATCCGCCAACCGTGGATCTAAAAATTGCTCATCCGATAAACTTAAAATGACATCGCCCGGCAACTTATCAATCGTCGCTTGCGCCATTTCAAGGAGCACCTCGCTAATCGTTGGAAATACCAGTACCTGCTGCCAATAACCCACCTGCTGGTCAAAAAGTTGAATCTGGAGTTCGTTGGCCTTGGTCTCACCCGTTGCTAACTCAACAACCGGCTGAGAATAGTAATCGTAAACGTTCATCAACGTCTGGTGATCCACTGTCGCCAATGATTGACCATCGATGGTAACGGTATCTCGTCCCCGACGTTTGGATAGATATAGCTGTCATCAGAGCGCTTAATGGCATCATCAATTGCACGATCATCAGGTCTTAGCTGGGTCACGCCCGCCGAAATCGACAATCGCAATTGTGATTGCTGAAACTGAAACCGCCGTTCTCGAATTCGTTGCCAACAATCCTGAACTAACGCTGTCGCTTCATCTTGGTGGGTCACCGTCATTAATAGACTAAATTCTTCACCACCGGTTCGGTAGACGGTCGCCGGAAACGACTGACTGGCCGCCTGACTTTTGAGAATTGCCGCCACTTCCTGCAACATTCGGTCACCCGCTAAGTGGCCAAAATCATCATTGACGGCTTTGAAATAATCAATGTCCACCATTGCGAGCATCGTGAGTTGTGATTGGGTGCTCACCGTATCCGCAGCCACCATTAAATCTTCTCTAAACTGAGAAAAACTCAGCGTTTGCGTCAAATCATCAATTGTCGCGCGTTTCTCCAGCCGTTGCTGATCGCGGTGCCGGCGTTCCCAATCTCGCCAGAAAAAGAAAATACTCGTCATCATTGCCAGCAACGTTAACAATGACCGCAATAATGCCTCGGCACGAACGTTACTCTGTGGCAACCAGAAAATCGCCCAAGCGCCCAAAATTAACAGTAAGTGCAATGAGTAATGGCGTCGCATCACGGGCTGAAAGACCCGGACTAACCCGAGTCCAACCACTAGCGCAGCGATATTCAACCAGATACTAAGCACTGTTTCGTGGCCAATAATGAGCTGTTGGCCAAAGAAACCCAACAACATCAGGACCCTGAGCAAATAGTCGCTGATCTTCAGGTGATCATCTAGCAACGCCGCCACTAAAATGACAAACGCCACGTTATCAAAAAATCGCGGACTGGTTGCATGACTGACTTTGGCAATCATCATGAGCACGACAACCACCAGATTCATCAGCGGCAAAACTAGCCGGATCGCGTTCTGAGATAGCCGTGCCGTCCATTGCGCTTGATAGCGGCCACTAACTAACTGCCAGCCATAGCCCGCATAAACAATGTAGCCGGTAATCATCCCGACCGATAGCAGCAGGTGGACGATCCATAATTCCCAGTGCGCCATTTCAATCACCTTTCCGTTACAAAGTAGATACTCTGTTTATAGTACCTGATTCCATAGCAATTGTGAAGACTCGTCCGGCTTGGGCACACACCGTTGTATACTTCAATTCCTGCTTAACCTGACTTAAACAATGCCGTTAGCCCTGATTTAAGTTTAACGATGAGTTTATTTTATCTTATCCAGTTCTGTATTTTAACTAATTCATGCTATACTTGTGACACTATCTATTACTTGTAACTTCATCACCGGCGCTCAACTTGAACGTCGTTATTTTGCACGCAAAGGACGTCATCACTTATGGGATTCTTCCGCTGGTTAGCCGACCTCTCGACCTCCATCCTGTTTATCGTTGGCTACATTACCTACTACAATCAAATCTGGCACACTGCAATGAACCATACCGGCGTTTCACCAACAAAACGGCGGCAACGGCTCAGTTTTTTAATGCTCTTCATTGCCATTGTCCTTCAATTCGCATTGTGGGTCGATCCCAGCAATTATCGCATTTACGAAAACATCCAACTCTTTGTCCTCGTGTTCCCACTTCTTGATGACCACGTGACCCGCTCCGGGTACCTGTTTCGATGTGGCGCTTTGCTGGCCTTTTGGGTCTTCAACCACCTTGGCAGTTCGTTAACGCCACTATTGGTCGGTGTCGCCGTTGCAATCATCACAATGGCGGTCATCTACCGCTGGCAAACGATTTGTCACTATAACGCCGCTGCTAATGGCGCTGTTGCACTCGTGATTTCAAATGCCTACTGGATCACCAGCATCCGAACCCTTACCCTCACCACACTGGGACTAGTTGCAACGTTCATGCTGATCAACCTCTTCAACTACTTTTACTGGTTGTCCCTGTATCGTCAGGATCGTCAACATGACCGGCTTGAACAACGAGCAAACTTCGATGCGCTAACGAATGCTAAAACCTACGCCCTTTTTCGGCGTGATATTCAACACTATATCAGTCAGGCACACCAGAATCAGACACCATTAACCTTAGCGATGCTTGATATTGACCACTTCAAAACCATTAACGACCGCTACGGCCATCTGGCTGGCAATATCATTTTGACTGCCGTTTTGACCCGGCTAAAGCAGTCGCTAAGTACGCATCCCAACGTGACCTATCAGGTTTATCGAACTGGTGGCGAAGAGTTTAACCTCATTTTTCCAGATCAAGCGCCTGATGCCATTCTTCCCATCTTAAAGGACTGCTGGCAGGCCATTCGACGCACCCCCTTCACGGTCGGTGATGATGACATTGCCGTAACACTGTCTGCTGGCCTGACGGGATTTAGACGGCTCACCGACACTGCCGATACCCTTTATAAACGCGTCGATGATAATCTCTATCAATCTAAGCACCGCGGTCGTGATACCATCACCCAAGACGGTCACACCCTGTGGCAAAGCGACCGCCCAATTACTAACTTTCTCTGGGCGCTCGTGGCGCAACCCATCGTTGATTTGGATCACCAAGCAAGTTTAGGTACCGAAGTTTCCACCCAGCATTTTAACAACGAAGCGAAACGTTGGCAGCTTCTGCCGCAATCAATTTTATCCAGTCAGGTCTTTATGTCGTTTCTAATGACCTCATTGCGACACACAAACACGGATCAGGTCGTGATCTACACGCCAACGAGTCGCTTCATCGATCCAGCGATCACGACCGAAATTGCCCAAGCAATCACCGACCACGCATGGATCAACGAAGCTGTCGTGTTATTCCGACTTGACCTGGACCACTTAACCGAGATTCAACAGGCCATTCCACGCTACCACCAAGTGCACCTCAAGCTTACCATCTTAGTGGATGACGCAACGACTGCCTTAACTGATCTGCCTCCATTCCTGTCAAAGGTCGATGGCATCACCTACCGACTCTGCCACGATGAACATGGGATAGCTAAAACTAGTCAGCAGTCATTGTTCGCCCTTAAACAACTGGCCGACCAACACCACGTCTACTTGACTTTGAAGAATATGCAAACAACTAAGGATCTGGCACTGGCGCAAAGCATCGGCATTCACATTGGGCAAGGCACGTTCTTTACGCATCGATTGTTACCAGAGTTATAGTTGCGTGTCCACTAAACAAACAAATCCCCCTACAAGCTTCTTTTAACTAGAAACCTGTAGGGGGATTCGTCTATCTTTTGAAACGTAATCGGACAAAATACTATTTCCGAGTAATCACACTCTCACTAAAGTCCCACTGCGCCCCCAACGGGAAGTAAACTAACCTCTTCACTCGTGGTCGCACTAACTGGGCCTGCACCCGCTGATACAGTGGAATCACACCCTGATCCGTCATGAGTTGTTTTTCAGCCGTCACTAAATCCCGCCACCGGGCTGCCGGTCGGTTAGCGTCTTGCACATCAGCCTGTTTGACTGCTTGGTCATACACGGCGTTTGACCAACCACCATGATTGTAACTGTTCGTTGTCGTCATCAAATTACTGAACGAACTGGCATCGGGGACGTTGGCGATCCAGCCATTCACGAGTAGATCAAATTGCCCCGCTTGCGACCGACTTAACCGAACGTTGAACGGCACCGTCACTGGTTTGACCGTTAAGCCTGGCAACCGTTCCAATTCACTCTGCAAAAATTCCGCGGTCGCTTTCCCCACTGGCGTATCATCCGCCAATAGTGACAACGTAACGTGTGACCGGCCACTGGCTTTCAACGCTTGGCGCCAAAGTTGCCGGGCCTTCGTTAAATTCGTGGCAGTCGCTTGCGGCACCCGCGAGGCCGCCGCAAAGTCGGTTCCCCGATACCGCATCAATCCTCTGGGAATAAACCCAGCTGGCACTGCTGAGCCATCCGCTAACACGTTCTTCACAAGTTCCCGACGATTAATTGCCAAGGATAATGCTTGCCGCGCTCGTCGCTGTTTCAATAGGCCATGCCGTTGTTGCATTTCCAAAAAGAACGTTGCCGCACCCCGTCGAAGGTGCACGTCCTTTGAGTTTCGGTACTGAGCATACTGGGTGCCATCCAGCGTCACCGCATCCACTTTACCAGCCTGATACTGATTCAGCCAAGTGCGTTGATCTGACATGACCGAAACGTTCACCTGGTGTAGCCGAACTGCTTTGGCATCCCAGTACTTCGGATTGCGCTGTAACGTCCACTGTTTGCCGGTCCCGGTCCACTTCACGAGTTTAAAAGGACCGTTGTACACTGCGCGATTGGCGCGGGTGGCGTACTTGCGACCGTATTTAGTGACCGTTGCTTGATGCTGCGGGAAGAACGCAGCGGTGCCCAATAGCGTTTTAAAATACGGTTGCGCCCGCGTCAACGTCACCACTAACTTTCGCTGACCAACTGCTTTGATGCCCAACTGGCTAGGCCGCTTCTTACCGGCTGTAATTGCCGTTGCATTCGCAACGTGGTCAAAAAGGTAGGCATATTGAGACTTAGTCGCTGGCGTCACCGTTCGTCGCCAGCCGTAAACAAAGTCCCGCGCCGTCACGGGATCGCCGTTACTCCACTTTGCCGTTTTCCGTAACTGAAACGTCCACGTTTTACCATCTGCTGAAACCTTGTAATGTTGGGCAACCCCGGGTTTTACTTTGGCATTCTGGCCAATTCGAAACAGGCCTTCATCCAAGTTATTCACCGTTGTACTGCTGACCACATCGGCCACCTTAGCTGGATCAATCGTCTGCAACGGCGCTTTTTCACCCCAGTTTAACTGCTGGGTGGCGGTCGTTTTAGCACCGCAGCCCGTTAACAATAGCATTACTAAACCACTCACTATACCCCATCCGCGCATCTCATACTCTCCTCAATTTCGATTCTAACTGAAAGGAGCCGTATGATGATAAGCATCATATGGCTCCTCTAACTTCCCAGTCTAAGCAATTGACTGCCCTTCAACCGTAATTTGGTCGCGACCGCCCTGCTTAGATAGGTACAAATTCTGATCTGCTCGCTCATACACGTCCTCAAAACTCATATCGTCTCGAGTCAGTGCCGTGACGCCCATCGACAACGTCACCGTAATCGTTTGGTTTTCAAAGTGAAATTGGTGCTGGCGAATGCGTTTTTGAATCGCTTTAGCTGCAAATAACGTATCAGCAGCATCCGCCATGAAGATAATATTGAACTCTTCCCCACCAGTTCGGTAGAAGCTCGGTTGTAGCTGCGGATACTGTTTCAATTCAGTCGCAATTAACATCGCCGTCTTCGCCAAAATATGGTTTCCAGCCATATGGCCGTAGGTGTCATTAACCGCCTTAAAGTAGTCAATATCAAACATTAATAATGTTAACGGTGCATCCTCACTTCTCGCGATGCCAATCTTAGTCAAGCTGTCACTCTTAAACGCAAAGAAACTCCCAACTCGGGTCAGTTCATCGCGGTTGACCCGTTGTTCCAACTGATGCCGTTCCAATTCCGTGATTCGTTCGGACGACCAGTAGAACATGGTGAAGATGTTGACCAGCAAAAACATGACCACACTCATCGCGACTGAAATCACCGTCATTTGCGTCTGCTGAAGCCAAAAATCTAAGGCGATCCAGAGGACAACTTCCATTCGAATCAACCAACTACGGTTAATTTCACGCCGCCACCGGTAAATAAAGCCCAGTATCACGGCAATGAAAACCAATGATAGGTAGAACAGCGGGTTGCGGACGTTGTTATTTGCAATCCAAAACACGAGGATTCCTAAACAACGAATGCTGTATTCCACCGGTCGAACAACGTTTCGTAATAGCGGCATAAATAAAATGTAGAGTGCCCAGTTCAAATAGGCAGCCTCATTGCTTGGATTCCAGTACTGCGCAAGTTCGCAAAAACCTGCCATCGCAAAGATGAAGCTGGTCGCTACGACCGGTTCCCTGAAATTGGTCAGGAAGCCGAGTTGTTTTCGTTTATTTTCAAGAGCGGCGAGTCCCTGGTTACTAAACACCACGAAACCAGAGATAAAAAACGCCGCGATGACTGTTTGGATGACCCAATTACCCCAGTCAAACATGTCGGCCTCCGTAAAAAAATAGTTTGTCTTTATTATTTATCATTTGCGAATCATAAGTCAAGGCTTAGAATAAGAATATACATACCTATATTTAGTCCGAATCATGGGGTCACTTTGCCACTCATCAATTCGGTACGAAAGGACTTTGCGCTCATGCAACTTAAAACCACACTTCAAATCAGCCTCGCTGTTGGCCTTGTCGTCATGCTTACCACCGGATTTTATATTCGAGACATTCCTGATAGTACCCAAGCTGTTCACACGACCACCCTCCGCGTAGGAACGAGCACGCCCATTGAAACCCTTGATAGTAGCACCTACACCTCCCATGAAGCATACGAAGCGCTCGTATCTACCCTAGTTGGCTTATACCGTTATAATGGCCAAAATAAAATCACGCCGGCAATCAGTGACGGTCACCCCACGAAAAGTAAGGATGGCTTAACCTACGTCTTTACACTTCGCGACTTCAAGTGGAGCAATGGTGACCGAGTCACCGCTGGCGATTTCGTTTATGCATGGCGCCGATTAGCTAACCCGAAAACTAATTCGCGAAACGCTTCCCGGATGGATTTTCTTAAAAATGGCGAAGCGTTCGAACCGGTACTAAACCAGTCACTGCGCTTGGTGTGAAGGCCATCAACCAAAACCACCTTCAAGTTAAGCTCAACGCCCCAACCCCTTATCTGGATCAGTTGCTTGCCGATGCCCCAACGCTACCGATCAATCAGCAATTTGCTAAAAAATTAGGTGCCGAATACGGCAATTCCGCAACTCACGTCCTGTCAGACGGGCCGTTCAAAATCAGCGGCTGGTCTGGCGCGACTGACCATGATTGGTCGTACGTCAAGAACCTGATTACCGCCTTAGTCACCACGTCAAATTGAATCAAGTCAATTTTCGGTAACCGCTAATGCCAAAAAATTAGCCGACCAATTTACAGCCGGCAAGCTTGACTATGCGCCACTTTCTCCTGATGACGTTTCCCACTACACCAACTCTAATAATCTGAAAATGATGTCAACGTTAACCTCCGCTTACATCTTTTTTAACACCAGCATGGGAGACACCACTAACGTTCACCTTCGTCGAGCGATCGCGCAAGCTTACGACAAGCATCTGCTAACGCAAAGTAAACTAAAAGATGGTGCCATTCCGCTCAATGGCCTGATTCCCAAGAATCTCGCCAAATCACCTCAGGGGGTCGATTATCGAACCGATACTGGTAATCTGGAAACCTATAACTTAACCAAGGCCAGCCAACAGTGGGCTATCGCGAAAAAACAGCTCGGCACCCAACACGTCTCGTTGACCCTCCTCGTAGCGGATAATAACACCGCTAAAGTCAGTGCCAGCTTCTTGAAGGGCCAGTTGGAGCATAATCTACCCGGCCTAAAAATCACCATTAAAACCGTGTCACTTGCCAAACGGGTCGCCATGGAAGCAGCGGGTAAATACCAATTGGTGTTCTCAACCTGGACCCCAGCCGATACAGATCCTTACAACTTCCTCACCTTCTATAAAACCGGTAGCCAACTCAATATTACCGGCTACACCAGCAATAAAGCGGATCGTTTGATCAATCAGGCTAATAGTAACAACCCGGCCAAACGTTGGCAAATGATTCAGCGGACCGAACGCTACCTCATGGAAAAGGAAGTCCCATCCGCCGGTGTGTTCCAAGCTGGTCAAGCCTACCTGCTAAATAACCGCGTCAGTCGCTTTTCGATTTCACCATCCGGTCTCGTTAATTACGAGTATGCGCGGTTGAAGTCAACCGATTAGCGGTCGTTGCAATCGTCGATAAGAAGCCCTTGGAGAAAAACGTTCAAGGGCTTTTTTGACTGTCGTTTGTGTCCAGCGTAAGCATTCTTCTGTTTAGTTTGTGAAGTTCGGTGATTTGCGTGGACTGGCGATTCCGGTATGCGACTAGGTTCCTGCTGTGGGGCCGGTCTGAGCCAAAGGGCGGTCTCAGACCTCGAATCTAAGCCTCGCCAAAACCCGTGCGAGTCTTAGATTCGTCCCCGATAATTGGCGGTTGTTGGAAGATTGTCAACAACCACCAATTATCGCGACACAGCATACACCTAGTCGCTTACCTCCATCTCACCATGTGCAGGCAGGCACTATTGTAGACCATCTCAAGTGCTTAACTGGACAACTTGCGGCGGTATTACAATAACACTAACGCTGATTCGGCAAACGACAGAATTGATCATCAGCTAACGTTTCAGAATCGCGAAGAATTAACAGCGACGCAGAATGACAACGTAACGGCATTAAGTCAACGCAAACGCGACGTACGACTGGCCAATCTAATAATGCGCAATCGTTGCCTCGTTGCGGTTACTGAACATTGACTACTATCGTTTCTTGCAGTTGTTGGGTTATGATCGAACGTTGTGGTCATACAGTTTCGTCAACTTCAGCATGTGGTAGTTAGCTGTTGTAGTTGTCGACAACTCACTATGTAGCGGGAGGCGGAGGCGCGCGGGGCTCAGCAGTGTCGGTATGACTTGGGCAATCGTGCCCCGTGGGGTTCGGGGTGCGAGTGCCTTAGTCATACGCGGGTCCGGAGAGATCCGGCATGGCGGTTCTCAGCCATTCCTAGCTCGTAGGACCGCCACTGCGTTCCAGTCCCCGCATAGCGCCGGAGCCTCCCGCGGCAGCCTCCCACTATAGAAAACCAGAATCATCGTACTTCACGAACTAAATATGCTTACGCTGGACACAAACGACAACAGCTATCACTAAAACATGTCATCATACAAAGTAAACTAATTGCTGATTTCAAGGCAATCGTCCACTTCAAAAAAGCGTAACATCTTATGCAACCAAATTAGGCAAAGGCCCCGTAGATTTCAAAATTAGAAATCTACGGGGCCTTTACTTATCCGTTGAAACTTAGCCAAGGATTGTTTCATACGTTTTATTCATATGAAGAAGCTTCACATTACTGCTGTTTCTGTTGCCGATGTCGTAAAATCGCCCAAATTGCTACAATGACGATCAAGCAATGATGAGCCAGAGCCACCAGTAAGACATCGCCGTCTTTGGATTTAACGTCGAAGCTTGTGCCCGGGTAATCGTGAAGTCCCGGTTGACCGTCCAACGTTGCGTGCCGGAAGTGGCCACTAATGCCAAGTGGTATTTCCCGGGTTTAATCGTTTTCGGTTGCCAGCCCATGTGGTAGTTGAACGCCGAGTTAGGCGCCATGCAAGGTCGGTTTGCTTGTGATGTGCGACCGTCTGGTTAGCGTCATTGGTCACCTTCGCATCAATCGTCATTTTACCAAATAGTGCTGGTTCAATGTTTTGAACGTTCGCTAACGCCACTAATTGACCGTTGACCTTGGCCGGTTTAATGGTCCCAACTTGTACGACCGGTGAAACGGCTTGCTTGCGTTGTTGTAACGTGACACCAACAACCGTTTCGTACCGGTTTTGAATACTGAACCCCTTCTTAACGGAAGTGGTGGTCGTTTCGCCTAATGCTCGAACCCGAAAGCCACCGTCGATCAACCCGCTAAAATGGCCACTTGGAGTTTTCACGGTAAAGGTTACCGTGCGGGTTGCATTTGGCGCCAACGTTACGGTTTGCGCTGCCGATACCAACCGTGCGAACTGTGACTGCTTAGCAACCAGCTTGGCCTTAACGGTTGGCTTATAGGCAATCACGCCGTTATCGTTCGTGTACGCACTTACCGGCGCCACCTGAATCTTACGTCTTTTATCCGCTTGGTTGTGTACTTTTAACGACAACCGTTCCGTTTGACCGGGTTTGACGAGTAATTGAAAATACCCGGCTGCCCGATTAATCTGGTGCTGATGAGTAACGGCTTAACGCTAAAGCCCATCCCACTAGTCGTGCTAGCAGCTTGTGCAGTTTGCCCTGACAAGCCAACCATCCCAGCAAGCACCGCAAGGACCAAAAACCATTTTTTTAACATCTTATACTCCTGTTATCATGACGAAAACCAGCGTTAACGCCGATTCAGTTACCGATTGTTTATTCCGCAGCGGCGGCCGTTGGGGTTTGGTTCAACGTCCAAGTTACCGTTGACTGGTAATTTTTAGCACCTGCTAATTGTGCCAAACCAACCCCTGAAATGTCTAGGTTAGTTGCTGATGAATCAACACTCGCCGTTGATACCCCTAACGCTGGTGAGCCACTCAACACCTTTGCGCTAACACCCATGATATCTGTCGCACTGGCTGCCTTGGCAGCCTTACCCGCATCGGCACCCGTATAAGTATCCTCAGCGTCATCGAGGTTGCTCTCCTTAGTCGTTGCACCCGTTAGTCCTAGGTTAAAGACGACGTTATCCAAAGTGACGTTCCCATCTGTAGATTTAAACGGATCTGCTTTGGCCGTTAAAGTCCAACCACTAACCGTTGTGTTGTAGTTTGTCACACTAATTTTTGGTAGATTGGAACTCGACTTTAGGATCAACTTTTGGTTTTTACCAAAATCGGACAACTTGTACGACCCAAAATCAAACGCCGTATCCGAGTCAATCTTACCAATTGATAAGTCGCCGTCTTCAACGTTAAACGTGGCTTTGCTGGTACCGGCTGTTGTCTGAGACGTCGTTGCACTAATGTCATCAGCATGCGCGGTAATCCCCGTTACCCCTAAACCTGCTAAAATTGCGATACTTGCTAATCCTAACCATACTGACTGCTTCATAATTAAAATCCTCCTAAAATGATATAAGTAGTTAATTAATGGTTTGACCTGTTAAAGTTAACTGCCACGTTAGCCCAACGCTGGCATGAATTTGCTGCATGGCTAATGGCACTTAAAGTTGAAACCCGTTTAGATTACTCGTGGTTTCGTTTAAGGCTGCCGCTCGAAGCCTAGTGTTATACGAATCGGCGGCATCACTAGCGGTGGGCGTCACGCTAAGCAACTGTTTCGCATCGGTCATCAACGCCACTAGCCCATCATCTTGATACGTGAACTGATTTGATCCTAAAAAAACGTTTTGGTCGGCCGTTTTTGGTTCCGCCACACTGGCATCCCCCTTAACCGACAGCTGATACGGCACATGGCTTGCGTTAACCGCCATGACCTGTGGCGCAACTTTTGGCACCACCGTCAAGTCACTGGCATTCGCACTCGTAATTTGGTCAAAGGCAACCTGAGTGGGTACCGATAACTTAAACGGCGCCAAATTATACGTGATGTTACTTGACCAAAGTTTCGTCACACCACTAGTCCCTGGGTTATCGGTCGCCAACGCAAAATCAATCGTTCGGGTGGTCGCCGTACTAAACGTGATGCGGCCATCCGCTACCGACTGAACGATAGCGATACCTCGACTGGGATAAAACGCCGTCCCGTTAGTGGTTGAATCAAAAACGCCTTCGCCACTAACGGCCGGTTGCTGGCTATTTTTCAGCAACCGCCAAGTTTTTTGATTATCGCCCGACACATATAGTTTGGCATTCTTATACCCCTGCCAACTCACGTAGTAGTCGGTTGCGTCGTAGTACCCAAACTGGGTATCCAGTACCGCGGGTTGGTCAAATGACAAACTGGATTGATCCCCGCTAGCGCCCTTCCACCGGGCAGTAGCGTTAACTTTTTTGGTTTCTTCGGTATTATCCGCAGCGTTTTTCGGATCACTAAAGTCGGTCGGGTTGAAAACGCCTTGAGCGCCATCCGTGTTGACCGAACTGTCCACGGCAATGTTTTTGGCCGCTAACGCCGTGATGTTGGTGTTCAAATTGTGAATCGTCACGTCGGTATTTGGCGCCATGACACTACCAACGAACTTGTTATTAAATCCGAGGGTCGATAACCGGTCAAAGTTTAATAACAAATGGTTTTTATCTTTGATCTGGGTCTGGTCGCCTTCTGGGCCGTACGTGACGTTAACCGTATCGTTACTGCTGTAAAATTCCAATGTATCGGTCAATTTTGGAAAATTCAAAATCACGACCGGTTCCGTTTTTTCCTTCGTAATGTAATCAATGTTAATGGTGATATCCGTGTAGTTTTTCCGGAGCTGTTTCGCTTCGGTGACTGGGATGTTCACGACAAGTAATTGGTGTTGGCCCGAATCGGTAATCGTGGTATCAATCCCCTGACCCCACTAATCTCACTTTCGGGAATATCCTTGATGTTTAGAAAATCGCTGGAAAAGGTTGCCTTTAGCTGTTCAGGTGAATTGTAAAAATCACTTAAATCCGATAACTGTTTGGCGGCATCTTCAAATGAACTGATGCCATTATCAGCAAAGTCCGTCACCGAACTGAGCGCGTCCGGTTTGATTGCTTGACCGGCCGTGTTCGTCAACGACTTGGTATCGTCGGCCTCAGCTGCAAAAACGCCGGCAGTTTGGTCGGTCGCTAGCCGGGTCGACAGCGTATTTGAATCGTCCGCTAATTGATTCACCACCAGCATGTGCGAGTCCATCCCATCAACTTGTTGATTCCAGCCAATCGACTTTTCCCAGTTGTTCAGTTGAAAGTGATTGGCCGCGATTCGGGCGTTATCAACGCTATTCGCCTGAACGTAGTTATTCGTTGCAAACAGGTTAAAGTTAGACGCCGCTCCCAGCGCATAATTATGGGTAACGAGGTAACCTAAACTAGTTTTATCTCGTTCACTTGGTGCTTGATCAGTTGTCGTTTCAGCTTGCGCGTGAACGCTTGAAAGCCACCCACTGCTAACCAGTGTTAGTAAAAAGATGATGATGATCAACCCGTTCCAGTTACGTTGCTGCATCCTAGTCCCTCCCCTGTTCACACGAAAAAACGCGATAGTTAGCCTCTAGTAACCGCTGATGACCAGCACTTACTAGCGTTGTATTATCACGCTAGTCCCCCCAAGATCCCGGCTAATGATGACCGGGTATTCAATTCGTTTATTCGTTAGGTATTGCTGGGTGGTCACTAAACGGTTACCATCATGCTCAACCTCAGCCATTGTTAATACAGTATCGTCAAGTTGTGCACAATTCATATTAACCAGTTCGTTCAGTGTACCTAACTCTTACCGAGAAAGCAATGCGTTTTCACTGATTTTTTGATAGTAGACATGAAAATACTACTTTTTAGTTAAAGTGGTCAAATGAAAGCGGGTTAACTTTTTTGAGTGGCAAATTAAGTGATTGGTTGGTTCCAGCAATCGGTACTCAATTGTAAGCAGTATTAGGTGCTTGATTTTTACGTATTCGAAATTATAGTTGGCGGTTCAGGTGGGTGGTCAATTTATTTTATGCATTAATTTGGTTAAATAATGTATATTTTAGTTTTTTTTCGAACCTTAACTTGATTATTCGGTTAAATCGCTCTTGTCGTCTAGTCGTTTGTTTAATTTAAATCAGCCCTCAAGCCCACTCATTTGGTAAAAATTCTGCTAAATTGGTGGCGGTTTGTGATTTATTTGTACATTCATCGTAGTTGTTTTAGCTTGACTGATTGCAGGTCTTTGATACTAAGTGATGTAAAGATAGCGTGTTGGCCCCGCTTTAATGTAATGATGCGAGGCTGGCGACGTGCTTCGCTATTACGTTTGTTTCGGCTCTGTGTCAGCTTTACTTTTCCAAATAATCGGTTATATTGTGCAGCTTGCCAACGTTGCTTCTTTTAGGCTACCACGCCGAAATGCGCAAAAAAAGGCAGAGCGTTGCATATAAGAGCGGCCCCAGTAAAACAACCAAAAACCGGTAGTTTTACTGGGGCCGCCCTTATATTTCATGCTCTAAACGCTTTTTTTGCGCTCTCTAAAATCTCAACGACAAACAAGTCAACCCGCCGTCAATCTTCTCAAACTCCGACATTTCAGCCTCAACCACTGACAAGCCGGCACCCGTTAATAAGGCTTTAACACCTGGGAAACCTGCTGGCATTAATACTTTGTCGCCATTTTGGATGCAATTAACTGCGTAGTCTTCACCCGCTGGTACCTTCAGTTGCTTGAAAGCTGCGAATGCTGGGTGGTCAATGTATTCACCTGAAACTAACATTTGGTTGTTGCCCATGTAAGTCACACCGGTCTTCAAATGCAGCACCTGCTTAACCGGTACCGCAACAACTGCCATGTCAAACTGTTTGGCAATCGCCGTAAATTGGTCAATGCCGGCTTGGTTCGTCCGGGCTGACAGACCAATGTAGAACGTATCTTCAACCTGCATCACGTCGCCACCTTCAAGGGTCGCTGGTGCAGTGATCTCAAAGATTTGTTCTGCTAAATAGTTCGCTTGAATGGCGGATTTAATGGCTTCACGTTCGCCATTCCGTGACTGCTTAGCTGGGTTGGTGATCACTGCAAATTTACCAGTTACCACCACCGCTGGATCCTCAACGAAGCAAGAATCTGGGTAAGCTTCCAGGGCATCTAAGACCGTCACCTTAACACCTAAGCTTTCCAACGCTTTCACGTAAGCTTGGTGTTCCGCAAGTGCCTTAGTGTAATCTGGGGTTCCTAAATCAGCATAATCGTCAATGCCGTCAATAACGGATTGACCCGGTGTCCGAACAATTGCATTTTTAAACATAAGCGTGACCTCTTTTGGTTTGTTTTGAATAAGTATACCACCAATATTCAATTTTGCGTTACTTTTTTAAGAACTCGATTAAAATAGCTAATCAATCAATTTTTGAACGGCTTCAATGATTTCTGTTGGTCGATCCACAATCACATCCGCCCGGTGCGCGACAAGCTCTTCACGACTCCCAAAACCATACGTCACCCCAATCACCGGTACGTGATTCGCATGACCGCCTTCAACGTCCATCTCTCGGTCACCAACCATCAACGCTTCCTTAGGATCAACGCCAGTGTCGGCGATACCGACCGCTAAAATTGCCGGTTTCTTCATGGCGTCAGGAATCGCACCATAAACACCGGTAAAATACTGATCTAACGCAAAGTGAGCAACCAACCGATCCAACTGGGCCTGAATCTTAGCGGAAGCCAGGTTAAGCTGAAAGCCCGCCTCCTTAAGGGTTGTCATCGTCTCTAAAAATCGGGGATAGATGGTCAAATCAAACAGTGACACCTCTCGATAATAGTCATGAAACAGGTCTGCGCCGTGGTTAATGTCAGCCTGCGTCAACTCCGGATAAAAGTGCGCCAAACTATCATAGATGGTTGGTCCAATAAACGATCGATAATCAGTTTCCGTAAGCGGTTTCAATTTCATCTGTTCAACACAGTATTTTACCGCCCGAACGGTGCCCCGTTCAGAATCGGCCACCGTGCCGTCAAAATCAAAAAATAATTGTTTCGTCATCATTCAACACCGCCTTCTCATCATACTGTTAAGTTTACGCGCTTTTAACGCCATTGAAAAATAAATCTTAAATTTGATTAAGTTAGCGATTAGCGTTGATTCAACAGCCTTCCCACACATCATTAACTTTGAATTTTAACCAAAATCTTAAACTATCCTTGACTTTAAATTAAGATTAGTTTAAATTAAATAGCAATTAGAAAACGCCGTGACTAGTCTAAGTAGGTCTTCATTTAAGAGAGTATTCGTTTGGCTGAAAGAATACACGTGAGACCGAACCACAACTAAGAGCTGGTGTACTGAAGCGCTAAGTGAGTAAGTGCACCCGTTTGACCCCGTTACCGGTCCAAGTTTTAACGAACTTACTGAGGTAGCCATCGCGAGGTGGTTACAAATCAGAGGTGGAACCGTGATGAATAATCGCCCTCTCGATGTCAACTGACATTGAGGGGGCTTTTTAATATTTATAGCTTTGAAAGGATGATTTTGATGAACCGAGTCTTACCCAACAACTTAATAACACTTGCGCTGGTGGCCGGCATCATGCGCATCATAGTCTGCACTAGGCGTCACCCCATAACGATCATCGACACGACAACTACTAGGAGGCAACACATATGCGCAAATCATTCACTGCTTTATTAACCATTTCAGTTTTAGCAACCGGGGTTCTACTTTCAGGATGTGGCAAGTCCACCTCAGGTACGAAACAAACCGCAACCATTATGGAACAGGCCGACATTTCGTCATTTGACTCAACCATGATCACCGACGTTGGCGCGCTAGAAACCGTCAACAACACCCAAGAAGGCCTCTACCGGATGAAGAACAGCACCACGGTGGAACCGGGCTTAGCAACTAGCATCGTTAAACCAACTCAAAACGGGACGGTTTACACCTTCAAACTTCGCAAGAACCTCAAGTGGAGCAACGGCGATGCCCTCACCGCTAACGACTTTGTCTTCGCATGGCGCCGGGCGGTAACCCCTGAAACCAAGGCAGCCGATGCTTACCGGTTCTTACCTATTAAGAATGCCCAAGCCATTGAAAACGGCAAGTTAGCCCCATCGAAACTTGGCATCAAAGCCTTAAACAAAACCACCGTTCAAGTCACACTGGCTCAAGCAACGCCTTATTTCAAATATCTCTGTGCTTCCGTTCCCTTCCTGCCACAAGATCAAAAAGTGGTCAACAAGTATGGCAAGGCTTACGGCACAACTTCAGACAAAACGGTTTATAGCGGTCCGTTCGTTGTTAAAAAGTGGACCACGAGTTCGTCTCGTTGGGATCTTACTAAGAACCAAAGTACTGGGATAAGAAGAACGTTAAACTTAATAAGGTAACGTTCTTAGTCACTAAGTCACCCGAAACTGCTTTGTCACTTTACCAATCTGGTAAGTTAGACAACATCGTCTTGGCGGGTCAACAAGCCGCTCAAGAAGCTAACAATAAGGCTACCTCAGTTACCCAAGTGGTGAAACAGATTACATCGCCTACAACTACCGGACAAAAGCCCTTCGCAATGCCAACATCCGTAAGGCCATCTCACTGACGATCAATCGTAAGAGTTTAACCAAGAACGTGTTGAAGAATGGTGCTAAGGCGCCTTATGGTATCGCGCCAGAAGCAATGTCTAAGAACATCAAATGGGAAGGATTTCGCCAAGGACGCCAGTGTAAAACAATCCGTTGACTATAACCCAACCTTAGCTAAGAAGTACTGGGCTAAGGGGATGAAGGAACTCGGCATGTCTAAGATGACCTTGAACTTGGTCTGCTACGACGTGGACGCCTTCAAACAATCCGCTGAATTTATCCAATCCTCAGCTCAAAAATACCTCAAGGGCTTGAAGATCAACATCAACGTTCAACCAAAGGTCCAAGCCATCACTACCATGCAACAAAAGAAAGGCTACGATCTCGCTTTACGAACTGGATCGCCTCATATCCTGACCTTGACGAGTTCTTCCAACTTTCAACCACTGACAACGTCAACAACGCTGGTAACTACAGCAGTAGTGCTTACGATGCCGTCTACAAGAAAGCTAACACGACTGATTCTAACAACGCACAAGCCCGTTACAACGACTTTAAGCAAGCTAGTCAAATCTTGATGAACGACCAAGCCATCCTACCAGTGAACCAGGGTCAAATCGCCCGGTTGAACACGCCATCTCTAAAGGGTGTCAACTACGCCGCTGCCCAAGGGATTTCACTCAAGGACGCTTATCGAACCAACAAGTAACCACAACAATAGGAGGAAATTGAATGATGACAACTACTAACGAAACCTTAACCCCAGTAACCCTAGACGAACTTCAAATGATGACGGACTTCAATTACCTGCATGACCGTGGCGAAATTGCGTTCCAAGAAGTCAACACCACTAATTACCTGGCTAGCCGTTTAGACGAAATGGGCATCAGCTACGAACGCTTCGATGGCTTCACCGGCCTCCTCGCCACCATTGGCGACGGCCGCAAACCACTGATTGGTCTTCGGACTGACATCGATGCCTTAAAACAAGTCTACCAAGCAAAACCGGCGTCTTCCACTCCTGTGGCCACGATTCTCACATGACGATGATTTTAGCCGTTGCCAAATACTTCTCGGAAAATCCTGACCAACTACCTGGCACGTTGAAAGTCATCTTCCAACCCGCCGAAGAAACGGTCACTGGCGCTGAACGGGTCATCAAGAGTGGGCAACTACCACAACTTGACTGCCTATACGGCGTGCACGTTGCGGCCGCCAACGATATCGCTGGTAAACACGCTGCCCCAATCATCATGGCTGCCGCCACCCGGACCTACTGGGTCACCATCACTGGTAAAACGGCCCACGCTGGCCGCCCATGGTTAGGCGCCAACGTCATCGATGCCTTTAGCACCATTAATGAAAAATTCAAACAAATCAAACTGGACACGGACACCCCCTACTCCTGCATCACCACGATGTTCCAAGCGGGTGAATCTTCCAACATCGTGCCAGATCGTGCCACCTTCGCCGTTGACCTCCGTGCGCGGAACAACGATTTAATGAACGAGATGCAAGAACAGGCCTTCGCCATCATGAAGAGCGTCGAAACTGACGACATCAAAGTGATCCTTGACGGTAACGACCTCTCACCAGCTTCGATTCCAAGTGAACCTGCCATGGCTAACATGCGCCAAGCCATCGTTAACGTCCTTGGTGAAGACGGCCTCGTTGAAGCCAAGCCATCCCAAGGTGGCGATGACTTTCACTTCTACGCCTACGACGGCATCGCCAAGGAAACCACGATGCTTGGCCTTGGTTGCGACCTCAAACCTGGCTTGCACGTTCCCGGCATGACCTTTGACCGGAGTGCCATGTTTGACGGTGCTAAGATGTTGATTGATGCGATTCGATTGACGAAGTAACTGGTATAAAAAAGACAGACCCGCTGTGGTCTGTCTTTTTTTGTGCTTACGCTTGTGTCCAGCGTAAGCATGTTTAGTTTGTGAAGTGATTCTGGTTTTCTATAGTGGGAAGATGCCGCGGGAGGCTCCGGCGCTATGCGAGGCTGGAACGCAGTGGCGGGCCTACGAGCTAGGAATGGCTGAGAACCGCCATGCCGGATCTCTCCGGACCCGCGTATGACTAAAGCACTCGCAGCCCGAACCCCACGGACTACGACTGCTTAAGTCATACCGACACTGCTGAGCCTCGCGCGCCTCCGCCTCCCGCTGCATGGTGCGCTGTTGGCAATCAGAATCTCTGACTGTCACATTCTGAAGCTGACGAAACCGCGTAATAAGCAACGCTAGATGGTAACTCAACAACTGTAAGAAACGATTGTGGTCAATGTTCAGTAACCGCAATGAATCAACGAGTGCGTGATACTAAATCTGACGGTCGTGCATCACGTTTGTGTAGGTTTAATGTAGCTACGTCGACATTCAGACATCCGTTGTAATCACGTTGACTGATGATTATCCTGCCGTTTGTCGACTCAACGTCAGTCGTTGCAATACTGTCGCAAGCCGTGCAGTTAAGCACTTGAGATGGTCTGCAATAGTGCCAAATTGCGCAATATGAGATTTCGGTCAGCGATAGGTGGATGCTGTGTCGCGATGATTGGTGGTTGTTGGTGCTCTTTCGACAACCGCCAATCATCGGGGACGAAGTTAAGACTCGCGTGGGTTTTGGCGAGGCTTACTTCGAGGTCTGAGACCGCCCTTCGGCTCAGACCGGCCCCACAGCAGGAACCTAGTCGCTGACCGGAATCGGCAGTTCAAGCAAATCACCGCACTTCACAAACTGAACAGCAGAATGCTTACGCTGGACACAAGCGTAACCGTCAAGCGCTCATATAACGATAACGATCGATTCGTTTGCTCCGCAGCAAGAAGCCATTAATGCCATCTTCGAGGTAGAACTTCAAAAACTCATATTCCTGTTTAAACGACACTTCAGGATCTTGATACAGCCACTTCTTCAATGAGGTAAACAGCGTCTCGCCCAGCACTTCGCGTAAGAAGTCGCAGTAGTCCGTGTTGAGACTGATTTTTTCGTACTCGCCTAAGCTCGTGAAGATTTCGCCGACCATCTTCTTGATGTGCTCACCGATGACTTCTTCGGGCGCATTCTGTTCATCCAACTGTAACACGTGTTGGTAGAAGGTTCGATTCTCATTAAAGTAGGTCATCATCGCCAGTAAAGTCTGTGGCCAAAGCCGGTAGTTGCCGCAGTAACGCACCGCGTCGTTGACTTCCGTTTGGTAAATATCAGCCAACACATCGTATTTATCCCGGAAATGGTCGTAAAATGACTGCCGTCTGATTCCCGCTTCCGCCATGATCGTCGTCACGGTGATCTTATCAAATGGCAAGGTGATCACTAACTGCTTGGTTGCCGCGATAATTGACTCCTTCGTTTTACTCATCCATCAAGATCCTTTCGTTCGTTCTTCGTGCTTACTAGTCGTTAGTGGTAGCTTAGCACAAATGATTTCGAAATGAAATTAACGACATTTATCGATTTTCGTTAGCTCCGAATCTTAGTCGAAACCGTTCACCCCATCAACATTTTTTACAAAATGACCAAATCTGGCTAAGTTATGCATTGCAGTTCGCCCAAATTTTCAGTAGAATATTACTATTCTATAAGGGGGAATATTCACTTGCTTAATAACGTCGAACTGATCATTAATCCCGTTGCGGGGAACGGGAAAACGGCACGGCTCCAAGATCAATTGATCGAACAGCTCCAGCCCAACTGTCTTACCTTACATACGCAACACACCCAGTATCCGGGTCATGCGCAAGAACTCGCCAGTCAATTGACTGACGCTGCCGATACCATCGTGGTCGTGTTCGGCGGTGATGGCACCCTCCACGAAGTTGTGAACGGCTTACACCAAGCGCACCTTGAACTGCCAGTCGGCTACATTCCAACTGGGACTGGCAACGACTTTGCGCGGGCACACGGTATTTCACAAAAGCCATTAATCGCACTTAATCAACTGCTAACGGCTCAGGCAACTGCCACCGCAATTGGCCTTGTCAGTGACCCTAAATTAGGTGAAATTGTGTTTATCAATAATCTGGGTATCGGCATTGATGCCAATATCGTGTACCAAACCAACCATTCTAAAATCAAAGGACTCCTAAATAAGCTGAAGCTTGGCAATATGTCATACGCCGCTAATCTGTTAAAGGCCATCCGTCACCAGCAACCATTCCAGCTGACTTGGCAGGCCCGCAAAGATCACCAACTAGACCACGCTTACTTATGCGTCTTCACCAACCACCCCTACTTCGGTGGTGGCGTCCAGTTGTTGTCTGACCGTCAAAATGCGCAGGCTGGCATCCACCTCGTCATGGTTGAAAAAACGACTTGGCGTAAATTGATTCCAGTCATCGGCTCCATTTATGCGGGACGCTCCCTGAACCACAATATCCACACTGCTGATCACGACACGTTCCACCTCCTCGTGAACTCACCACAACACATTCAAATTGATGGTGAAGAAGCGATGGCGCCCGTAAACGCAACAATCAAACAGATTAACCAGACTTTTTTATTGCCAGTCAGTTAATTCCGTATCAATCAAACGCACGGTGATCACATAGCTAAGTGGTCACCGTGCTTTTTTAGTCCATTGCCCACATCGGCGCTTCCGTAGTACACTGTTGGTAGTTACGACACGTTTATTATTGGAGGCCACATGGATAACCAAAAACCATCAAAATTTACTTACACCGTTTCACAGCACCACCACATGACGATTCCCTGGAAGTCATTTGCGCAAGATGAGGACCAACACGTTAAGGCCGCTCACGTTAAGGCGCGGGCGTCAATCGTTGGCCGTATCGGCATTCAAATGCTGTCGTGTGGTACTGGGGCCTGGCGCGTTCGCGATGCCATGAACACCGTTGCCCGGGAACTCAACCTGACCTGCTCCGCTGACATTGGCTTAACCAGCATCAACTACACCTGTTTCGATGCCGGTCACAGTTACTCGCAGGTGCTCGCACTGCCCAACACCGGCGTGAACACCGATAAATTATACACGTTGGAACAGTTCGTTAAACGTTTCCACACCGATTATGCTGACCTGACTGTTCGCCAGATTCATCAAAAATTAGATGAAATTCAAAATCGTCCCGGTCACTACAGCCCAGCTATCCGCGGTTTAGCTGCCGCCCTTGCCTGTGCCGGCTTTATTTTTCTGCTTGGCGGCGGTTGGATTGAAATGCTGTGCACCTTCGTTGGCGCCGGGTTGGGTAACTGGACCCGTGGCGCAATTGGTAAACACCGCGTCACCACCATCGCAGGCTTGGCCGTTGGGGTTGCCGTTGCTGGACTGGGCTACTTTTTGGCCTTTAAACTTCTGCAAATTGGGTTCCACGTACCCGGTCACCACGAGGCCGGCTACATTGGCGCCATGCTGTTTGTGATTCCCGGCTTTCCGTTCATTACAAGTTTCCTGGATATTTCTAAACTCGATATGCGCTCCGGTTTAGAGCGGCTGACTTACGCCTTGATGATCACCATTGTGGCAACGCTAGTCGGCTGGTTAGTGGCCCTCGGCGTGCATTTTCGACCCGAAGACTTTGCCCCACTTGGCTTAAGTTCACTCACGCTATTATTACTACGTTTGCCGGCCAGTTTTGCGGGGGTCTACGGTTTCTCGATGATGTTTAACAGCTCACAGAAAATGGCGATTACCGCCGGCGTGATTGGCGCCATTGCCAACACGCTCCGCCTTGAACTGACACAACTCACGTCCCTACCACCAGCTGCCGCAGCCTTTTGTGGTGCCTTGGTCGCTGGACTCCTCGCCTCAGCGATTAACCGCTACAATGGCTATCCGCGAATCTCACTAACGGTCCCATCCATCGTCATCATGGTGCCCGGACTGTACATCTACCGCGGTATCTACGCCATTGGCCTCAACAACATCGGCACGGGGGCTCTCTGGCTGACCCGTGCCAGCCTAATGATCATGTTCCTGCCACTCGGCCTGTTTGTGGCCCGCTTCTTGATGGACAAGAAGTGGCGGCATTTTGATTAAACTACCTCTAAAGGAGCTTCCCTATGCCTGATTACCCCATCGTTGAGGACCAAACACTGGCCTTTGACGATCTCCAACCAGAACATACTTACCAAAACTGTACGATTACCTATGCACACGAAGCAATCAAGTTAAGCGATTTGATCCTTGACCACTGTACTTTCCAGCAGGAGAATTTTTCCGCTGGCGAGTGGCTAGACTGCACGATTCGTCATTGCCGCTTTTTGAACGCGGATTTTAGAAACAGTCAATTTTATCGCTGCCACTTTGAAGCGGATCAGTTAGTTGGCAGCGACTTTGGCAACAGTCACCTCAAACAGGTGACGTTCCACGATGCTCAAGCTGACTACTGTAACTTTTCCGAAGCCAACTTGGACGACTGCCACTTTGAAACGACTCGGTTGCAGGAAAGTGTTTATCAAGCCACAACGATTAAACACGCCCTCAATTTTGACCGCTGCGACTTAACCGGCGCCGATTTTAGTGATACGGCGTTAAAGTCCGTTGATTTTCGGACCAGCATCATCGAAGATTTCCGGTTTACACCGCGGCTCGTTCGCGGTTGCCGAATCGATCCGCTTCAGGCGGTGCCGTTCGCGTTGGCGCTGGGCGTTACGATTGAAGATTAAACTAACCCAAAAAGCTCGCTGAATTCGACATCACGAATTCGGCGAGCTTCTTTGTTATAAGTGACAATGGCCAACCAACGGGGCACCGCCCATCAGTTGACCACTGTCAATTGAGAAATCCACTTCTTGAGAAATTCACTTCATTAACATCTCACAACAGCTTTAACGGCGCCTACTCCTACGTGTTAACCATTAATTATTGTGCTGTGTAACCACCATCGACAACGAATTCAGAACCCGTTGCAAACTTCGATTCATTTGAAGCCAAGTAAACGCACATGTACGCAATGTCATCGGGCTCCCCAATGTGCCCCATTGGCGTCTTAGTCCGTTCTGACATGGCTGCTTCAGCCCCCGGCAAGTCATCGACTAGTGGCGTTTTGATGTACCCTGGGTGAACCGTGTTGACCCGGACACCGTAGTCCTTCAAAGCGCAATCCAAAGCAGCTGACTTCGACATGATCCGAACAGCACCCTTCGATGCGTTGTAAGCACCCAAGTTAGGATCACCGATGAAGCTTCAATTGAAGACATATTGATGATTGAAGCCCCTAGGTTCTTATTCTTCATCCGTTGAATGGCCAAACGTGTGCCGAAGAATACGGCGTCCAAGTTGATGGACAGTAGTTTGTGCCATTCTTCCGTTGTCGTGTTTTCAATGCTCTTGTTGACAGCGATCCCGGCGTTATTAACTAACGTTGAAACGGGACCAAAGGCCTTTTCGGTTTCGTCAAACAAATCGACCCAGCCAGCTTCATCCGAAGCATCATGCTTGAAGAACCGAATCTTATCCGGTCCACCAATGCTAGCAGCGGCCTTTTCACCAACGTCGGCGTGGCGGCCAGTAATAACCACTTTTGCACCTTCGTCAACGAAACGCTTAGCAATGCCTAAGCCAATTCCTAACGTACCACCTGTAACGATTGCAACCTTACCTTTTAAACGATCTGTCAAACCGAACACCTCCAGCGAAATTACATCGATTGATGTTGATTTAAGGATAGCACCATTTTGACCAAAAAGATAGTGTTTTTCTTCACAAATAATCTTTTTTTGAAAGTATTTTGTTGCTATTACTCAATAATTAGAATAATGTAATGTACGCTGTTAACGTATGTTTACCAATGTATTAGTTACTTGCTATTGATAATAAAAACGATTTTAGTTCATTTAACTCGATATTTTCCAACGTGACAACAATCACATTCAAGCGTTTTTTCACTAAATGTAATTTGAAAATCGTTGACCAAAAAGAACCTAGTCGATGGTGGTTGACTAGGTTCTCTTTTTTAATTTAGTTGATTATTTTCAAGCGTGTTAGTTTGTGGTTGGTAGTTTTCAACCGCGTTTCTGTCCTCGAGCCTAAACGGGCTCCGCGAAACTGAAGGTTGCACCTAAGCCACTTTCACCACAAAGCCGAAAACCACGGCTTTCTGTTGGAAGTAACTTAGGCTCCACCTTCAACCCGTTTCGCTCCGCCCTCTCTTAAGGACTCTAGATTATGATCAATACTTCTTAACTGCTTTCCTGTCCTCGAGACTAAACGGGTTCCACAAAGCAGAGACTTGCACATAGGCTACTTCCACCACAAACCCCCAAAATCGGGGTTTCTGGTGAAAGTAACCTATGCTCCAGTCTCTAACCGCTTTGCTCCACCCTCTCTCCTCAACAACTCATTCTTCACCAATCGATAAATCGTCGCAGCGACTGGGACGCCCAGCAGCATGCCCACGATGCCACCTAAGCCGCTACCAATCGTAATGGCTGCTAAGACTAAGATTCCTGCAGGCCGATCGACGTGCCGACCACCCGTGGGTAGATTAAGTTACCTTCAACTTGTTGGAGAATCAAGATGTACACAATGAAGAACACCGCTTTAATTGGTGAGGTAACTGCAATTAACACGAAGCCAACGGTCCCACCAATCCAAGCACCAATCATTGGAATCAATGCGGTGACCCCCATTAACGCCCCAACAGAAACGGCGTCTGGAAAACGGAATAACAGCATCCCCAACATACATAGTGTCCCAAGAATGAAGCCTTCCAACACCTGGCCGGCAATGAAGCTTGAGAAAACTTGGTTGGTTTCTCGCAATACGTAATGCGTTTTCGTCACAAATTTTTCCGGTAAGAACGCCAACATCAAGCGGTCCAGTGTCCGGCCAATTTTTTCCTTACCCATGATGAGATAAATTGAAAAGATGAAAGCCAAAATAAAATTCATCAAGCCTTTCGTCAAACCGCTGAAAATCGATACCGTAGATGAGAACACCCCACTAGCACCCACCTGCAGGTATTTCATCACTTTCGACTGAATCGAGGTCCAGTCGAATTGACTGCTGGCTAACTTTTTCGTGATAGCCGTGCTCTGATCGAACTTCGTCAGCCACTGGTTCACATCGTTGATCGTACTTGGCAGCGCCTTGAAGAATCCACTGATGGCATCCACGAACTGTGGGATCACCAACCGCAAGACACCACTAATGATCAATAGAATGAGAATGATTGATACCACTAACACGATTGGTCGGCGAAGTCCCGCTAACCACTTTTGCTTGGTGTGTGGCCAGAACCACTTTTCAAGTTGCCGGCACAGCAAGTTCACGCAGTACGCCATCGCTGCCCCCAAAATCAATGGCATCACAACGTTGAACAAGTTGCCGATTGCACCAAATACTTGTTGTGGATAGATTACACAAACCAAAAAGATGGCGAAGACAACACTATATTTCACAACCTGTCGCTTCGATATGCTCATTTTATTTCCCCCTACGTCAAGTTTATTAGTCTTAGTGTACCCTACTCATTCCGAATTAAAAAGCGCTGATTTTAATCGGCAGCCGGCCCCTTGATACCCGACCAAAGTAAGTCATAGAACGTTTCAAACGAGTAGTCAGTTGGCTGATATAAGCCGCGTTTCAGGTTCAACGTATGGGTATGGATCATTGAAAAGACCAGTGACATGTGGACGTTGACCGGTACGTTGCGAATAACGCCCGCATCGACAGCTTCTTGCATCAACGTTTCAACAATGTTTTGCGTCCCCTGAACCGTTGCTAATAACGGATTACCGTCATCTTGACCCATCAAAAATTTAATCTGTTGAATCAACGTCAAACTTTCTGGATGATCAACGGCGTAATCAAAAATACCGCGCATGTAAAGCCGCAACCGCACTGGTAACGCGATTGTCTTGTCCGTCAGTTGATTCAAATCGCCAGCCGCCTGAATGCGTGCTTGCTCGCGCTGATAAACACTCAGCAGTAAGTCATCCTTATTCTTAAAGTAGAGGTACACGTTGGATTGAGAAATGCCAACCCGTTTCGCCACCTTCACCGTTGAAACGGCTGCCGCCCCTTCTTTGAGGATAATTGCCGCAGTCGCATCCTGAATGCGTACTTCTTTCGTTAAATCCTTTTTTCGCATGTTATTAACCCACATTTCCTTAAAATCATATCGCCAAAAATCCGGTCGTTAGTTCGTTTCTCCCAGTTTACGCAATTTTTTCGGAAGTACAAGCTTGACAAAGATAGCTCTATCTTTTATGATAGTGACATTCTAAAAAGATAAACCTATTTTTTAAAAATCAAAGGAGTTCCTCAAAATGAAAATTACCTTACTCGGTTCCCTCGGCAACGTTAACCGCATCGTCGTCCCGAAGCTCATCCAAGCCGGCCACGATGTTACCGTCATCACGACTAACGCTCAACGGGTTGCTACAATTGAAGCGTTAGGTGCCCACGCCGCAGTCGGTACCATGACCAATGCCGCGTTCTTAACTGAACAATTTACCGGTCGTGACGTTGTTTACTTAATGATTTCTGGCACCGCCCCAGACCTATTCGCTGCTGCTCAGCAACAAGCTGAGATTTTCAAGTCAGCAATTCAAAACGCCGGTGTTAAAAAAGTGGTTAACCTCAGCAGCATTGCCGCTCAAGACGAACCCGCTGGTACGCTGTACGCCTACCACTTCATCGAAGACGTCCTCTCCAGTTTGACTGATATCGACCTAGCTATCGTGCGGCCAACTGGGTTCTACAACAACCTCTACGCTAATTTACCAAGCATCAAAAAGGATCACGCCATCTACAGCAACGTCCCAGCAACTGTTGAACGAAAATACGTCTCACCAGTCGACATCGCTGCAGCCGTCTTTGACGTTTTAACCAATGTTCCAGCTGGCAAGACCATCCGTTACGTTGTTAGCGACACGTTTACGGGCGATGAGATGATTGCGGCTTTCCGCGAGGCTTTGGCGTTGCCAGATCTTAAATTGGTCGAGATCACTGATGACCAATTCGCAGCCTCTTTGCGTGCTAACGGCGTGCCGGACAGTATCGTTGACCCTTACGTTAAGAGCACCCAATATCAACGTCATCCGGAACAGCTCTACGCCGATCTCAAGCAACACCCCGTATTTGACGGTCAGGTTAAGTTAGCTGATTTTGCGAAACAGTTTGCGGCAGCCTATCGCGCTGGGGATGATGCGCCGAAGTCACAGACGGTGGTTAGCAAATAGCGCCAACTCACCAGCTTAGGACCATCATAAAAGCGGTATGACCTCCACATCAGAGTTCATACCGCTTTTTCAATTCTACCGCGTTAACTTTTTGGCTGCCCCTTCAACGTGATCATCATAGTGGGCAACCTTTTCCGAGATGCGATCATAAGTCTCTTGAACCTCATCCAAGTGCCGCTTAATGACTTCAAGCTGTTCGGTCAAGAGATCCTTGCGTGCTTGATGCGTCCGCTCCCCACCGGGATAGAGCGTGATGTATTCAATCAAATACTCAATTGAAACGCCAGCGCCCCGCATGCATTTAGCAAACGAAACCCAACCCAGATCTTCTTCATCGTAATCGCGATAACCAGCTGAATCCCGATGAACCGCTGGGATAGCACCGACCCGTTCCCAATAGCGGAGGGTGTCGGCGGGAATGTCGTACTGTTCGGAAACGGCTTTGATTTTCATTGTTGTCACCTGACCTTATTGTTATTGAAGCTAGTTTAAACCTTTGAGCTGGGTCTAGGGCAACTATTTTTCAGCAATCGGTTCAAATAAGTTTAAAAATGCCGTCAACTGCGGCGTTACCGCTTGATCACGTCGCGTCAATAAATGCGCGTGAACGTGGTTATCAATGTCCGTTGACACTTCAAACAACTCGCCGGCAGTTAGTTCCTGCTGAACCATTTTCCGTGGCAGATAACTAAACCCGATGCCATTAACGACTGTTGCTTTGATGGCCGCAATACTTGGTAGCATTATCGTTCGAAATTTGCGCTGATGTTGTTGCCACAGTGCGGTTTCAAACTGATTACGGTAACTGCAGTCCGGTTCGTTGATCACAAACGTGGCTGTTCGATCCGCCAGCAGTGCCTCGTAGGTTTGGTTGGCTTGACTCGTCACCAAGACGATATCTTGCAACCCAAGGTCATGATCAATTAAACGAGTGTCCGGTTGACTCGGCCACATCATAAAGGCTACATCAACATCGTGTCGCAGCAATGCTGCCTCATTGTGCAAGCAAGTGGCATTTTGCAACTGCAACTCCACCAGTGGCCACTGCTGCTGAAAGTGCTGAAGTTTAGCAGCCAGTAGCGAAATGGTCAGCGACTCTGGTGCTGCGATTCGCAAGCGACCCATCTCCTGCGTTCGGGTCGCCCAGTGGGCCACGTCATCGAAGCTGGTGAGCGTTTGTTCCACCAGTGGCAATAGGCGTTGACCCGCTTCGGTCACCTGAACCCGCCGCTGTTGATAAGTCAGTAATTTCGCACCGAGTTCCGCTTCCAATCGCTGAATCTGCATCGATACCGTTGATTGGGTATACCCTAATTGATCAGCCGCTTTCGAAAAACTTCGGGTCGCCACGATTGTCTTAAAGGTGAGTAGTTCTCGAATTTCCATCTCTTTACCCCTCTTATCAAAATAATTGATAATAACTATTGTAACTATCAATTTTCCAACTAACTGGTTTCAGCGTACACTAAAGCTATGCTAAACACAACGGAGGTTTCACAATGCAAATTCAATCCTATCAACCTAATCCACAACACCTCGCCGAAATCGTCGACGTCATCAACTACTGCCAAAATCTCGAGGCGCACCTCAACATCAAGATGGCTGAACAAGCAGACATTTTCGATATTCAAAACTACTACCAGGCTCGTGGTGGCGACTTTTGGTTGGCACTAGACGCTGACCACGTGGTGGGCACGATTGCGTTACTGCCAGTCGATGCCCACACTGCCGTTTTGAAGAAGTTCTTTACGTATCCGAAATACCGGGGTGAGCCTGTGCGCTTGGGACAGCAGCTCTACCAACAGTTCTTAGCGTTTGCGACAACGCACGGTTTTAGTCGCATCGTCCTCGATACCCCCGAAGGTGAGCATCGGTCACACCGGTTTTATGAGCGGCAGGGATTTCGGCAAATTACTGCTGAACAGTTGGGGGTGCGTTATGCTTATCCGGATCGGGAGTCGCGGTTGTATGAGTTGCGTGTGAATTAGCGATTGGGAAAACAGCCACTTTATCCTGATGTCATGCTTTTATCCGTTCGAAGGCCCACAGGACCCGGCCATATAAGCAGAGACGACCAAGATATGCCTAATTATTATCCTGGGTGATACTTGGCGACGTGTTTTGCTGTGACGTTTGTTTCGGCTTAGTTTGAACTGGTATTCTTAGGATTCCTTTTTTGATTCTGAAGTTTGTCAGCCTAACCACCTTCTGGCCACCACGCCGAAACGTGTGAAAAAATGTAGGACCCGGCCATATAAGCCAAGACGACCAGTAATCCCCCAAAACCGGGGATTACTGGTCGTCTTTACTTATATTCTGGGTCCTAAACGCATTTTTTCACACTCTGCCCAAAAGGGAAGCCAAACAATGTCCTTTCGACCGATGTTGCCCAATCTCATTCCCGTTATGATAGACCTACTTAATCAGTTAACGGGAGGCACTATATGAGTTATTTAGAACTACGGGACATTCATAAGTCCTACTATTTAGGGAAAGAGGAGTTTCCAGTCCTCAAAGGCATCGATCTGAACTTCGATTTAGGCGAGTTCGTATCGATCCTCGGGGAATCTGGTGGTGGGAAGTCAACCTTGATGAACATCATCGGTGGCCTTGACCGTCAGTTCCAAGGAAGCGTGACGGTGAACGGCAAACGCCTTGACCACAACGATGAAAAGGCCCTGGATACCTACCGCCGAGATACCATCGGCTACATTTACCAAGCCTACAATTTGATCAGTCACTTATCGGTTATCGACAACGTGCTCATTCCGTTGGATATGACCACCCTCAACAAATCCGAACGAGAAGCCCGCGCCATGCAGTTGCTTGAACGGGTCGGTTTGAAGGAGCAAGCGCACAAGTATCCCAACCAATTATCTGGTGGGCAAAAGCAACGGGTGGCCATTGCCAGAGCGTTGGCTAGTGATCCAAAAGTGATCATCGCCGACGAACCAACCGGCGCTCTGGATGCGCAAAACACTCAGGAAGTGCTCCAAATCTTGGATGACATCGCCGCTGAAGGCCGTTTGGTCATTGCCGTGACCCACTCACAATCTGTGGCTGACGCCGGTACTCGAATCGTTCACTTGGAAGACGGCCAAATCGACAAGGACACGAAGCTCCGAGATGCTTACGCAACTGACGAAACACCGCGGCTAAAATCTAAGTTACTGCCAGCATCCGTTTCCTACAAAACCGCCTATAAGCATTTCAAATACAACTTCTGGCGCAACTCCCTCATCGTGTTAGGGACCGCCATCGGCCTGTTTGCCGTGATGCTGTTCTCCGGCTTAGGCAACGGGATCAAGGGTTACATCAACAAACAGGTCAACGACATGGTTAACCCACAAGTGGTTTCCGTGAGTCGTTACCAAAAGACCAGTAAGTCGCTGCGGCTGATGCCCAAGCTGCCCCAAGTAGCAGTGGCGGTGCATCACAAGCTGGTCCATCCGCTGCAGCCGGTGGTGCTGCTACAACCAGCACCAAGAAGGTCAGCTTAACCGATAAACAAATCAACAAGCTGAAAAACCTCAAACATGTCGACCAAGTCGACAAGGTCTACTCGGCCAGTGGTGTAACAGCTAAGTACAGCGGTAAGACCGCTACCATCTCAACTCTGCAAAACTGGAACGCTAGCGCCACGACCAACACGATCAAGTACGGCCACAAACCAAAGGCCGGCGAAGTGTTGATCGACAAAAAGAGCGTTGCCAAGACCTTCTCGAAGAACGACTACAAGTCTCTAATTGGTAAAACCATCACCCTGTCCTACAAGACATTAAACAAGGATAACAAGATGGTCACCGTCAAGTTCAAGGCTAAGGTTGCCGGCATCACCAGCACCTCCAACAGCATGGGCATGGCCTTTGATAACTACGTCAACACGAAGACATTAACGTCGGCTATGAAAGCCAACAATGTCGATACCACTGCTTCTGGGGTTGCCGTGAGCGTTGATAAACTCGACAACGTGAACGCCACCACCAAGAAGATGAACCAACTCAAGATGAACGGCAAGCGACTCTTCACTGCCACTTCAGTTAGCTCGATTATCGGTACAGTTCAAACCTACGTTGACCTTGCCACTAACATTCTGGCCGCCATCGCTGCCATTTCATTAGTCGTTTCCGCACTGATGATCATCGTCACGATGTATATGTCAGTTAGCGCCCGAACTAAGGAAATCGGAATTCTCCGTGCATTAGGTGAAAGTAAAAAAGACATTCGCCGCCTGTTCATCAGTGAATCTCTGATTATTGGGGTCTTGAGTGCCACTTTAGCCACAGTCGTTGCGATTGGCGGTGAACTGCTCACCAACCACTTACTGGCCTCGATTGCAAACTTTGCCTTCGTTCAAATTACGATTGGTAACGTGGTCACGGTCTTCGTGATTGCCCTTGTTATCTCCTTGTTAGCAGCAATGCTACCAGCGGAGTGCCGCAAAGCTGAACCCAATCGACGCCTTATCAGCAGACTAATATCAAAAATAGTCAAGGAGGCGATGCCCGTCAAAAACTCAACCAATTGCGTTAATGAAGTGTCATCAAGCGATTTCTCTCAAACCAATAATTAACCGTCACTGGCGCTCCCCTCGTCAATGACGCACTAACTTAATTTACTCCCACAAAACATCTATTCCAAAAATACCAGCTTGCGGTCGTTGACGGGCCCAAGCTGGTATTTTTGCGATATGTAACTGGTGTATAATTTGAGTCAATTAAACCATTTGAAGGAGCTGAACTTTTCCATGACCCAACCTACCGAAGCACAAAAGATTCAGACGTTACGCGCGATTCGTGGCCCGCTGATCGTCTGGATGATCATGATCGGGTTTGTGGCCGTTTATGTGAGTACCAGCGCAATTGCGCTGATTCGCACCCATATTTCAAACAAACAATTTCAACTGCTATCACGGTATGCGCCATCGCATCAATCCTTAATTCCGTTCTTTATCCTCCTAGCAACCGTCTGTCTGATTGCGACGATTTGGTTTGGACCCAAACTTTATCAGCACCGGCGTTACCTATTAATTGGTTGTCCCATGCTACTACTGCTGATTTACATTCGATTTATGCCCACCAGCGCACCCGTGTTGATGATTGGGACCTACCCCGTATTTACCATCGAATCAATCGTTGCTTACAATAACTCGAAAAGAATTTTACGGTATGTCACCACCGTTTACCTCTTCATGTGGGGGGCCTACTCGATTGCGGTCGGTTGGATGATGGCGCTTGTGACCCTTGAGTCCTTCGGGTTTGTGATGATGATGGTCTTCTACTACTGGCGCTTCTACCAACGCCAGGTTCAGGAACGCGAGCGGGTCGAGAATCTGTACACTGAACTGCAACTCGCTTACACACAGGTTGAAACCTCCACCATCCGCGCCGAACGCCAACGGGTCGCCCGTGAACTCCACGACACCCTCACGCAAGGGTTAGCGGGCACGGTCATGCAGCTGGAAGCTGCCAAGAGTTTTTTGGAACAGGGAAATACCGAGCGCACCGCCGAGATTATTGATAACAGTATCGACGTGGCGCGCGGTGCCCTCCACGAATCGCGAATCACCTTAACCGACCTACGGAGTACCACGGAAGAAAGTTTGCCAGCCCGACTGCATTTAGTTACCGAAGCGATTCGAAAAAACTACCAAGTGACGACAACCACCAAAATTAACGACATCCCGGACTATTCACCGAGTCAACTCACCGAAATTACGCGGATCGTCACCGAAGCGTTAACCAACGTGGCGAAACACGCTAACACCGACCAAGCACTGTTAACTAGTAGCCTCCACGATGACATCTTCAAACTCAAAATTATCGACTTTGGTGCTGGGTTTGACATGTCATCGCAGTCTAAGAAAAAAATGGCAGGCCACTTTGGTTTACAGGGTCTTCAAGAACGGGCAACCCGTCTAGACGGCGTCATTACCGTTGTTAGCGCGCCAGACGAAGGGACCACCGTCACCCTCACCATGCCAGCCACCAGAAAGGAACTTGCTAACTCATGATCAACTTACTGATTGTCGACGACCACCAGATTTTGCGGGCGGGACTCGAACTCATTTTTGAAACGGTTTCGGATATCAACGTGCTTGGAACGGCGAACGATGGCGAAGCCGGTCTGCAACAGGTCGCTTCGCTGCATCCCGACCTCGTCCTCACTGATATTCGCATGCCGAAACTGGACGGCATTGCGATGATGCGTCAACTTCATGATACTGACCCAGACCTACCCATAGTGGTGCTCACAACCTTTGATGATCAGGAACCGATTCAGCAAGCTATGCAGCTTGGTGCAAAGGCTTCTTATTGAAAGACGCCGATAAAGACACGATTCTTCGCGTCATCCGCGGGGCAATGAAGGGTGAGACCTACATCGAACCCCGAATCGCCGGGAAAGCCTTTGCGCCTGCCAAGCCTGCTGAACCCACAATTGACCTGTCACCCCGGGAACACGCGATTTTAACGCAGGTTGCTCAGGGTGAGCACAGTAAGGAAATTGCAGCCGATTTGCACGTGAGTGAGCGGACGGTGAAGTCGCATTTAACTAGTATTTATAATAAACTGGGCGTTTTTTCCCGGGCTGAGGCGGTGGCAAAGGCGTTGCAGTTGGGGTTGATTGAGTTGTAACTCATATTTCTGACGCAAATAGCCTACCGAATTCTAAGCCAGAATTCGGTAGGCTATTTAATTTACCTAATTATCACGACGATTGCTTGGCTAACTGCTGGCGCCGAAGTTCACTGGGGAGCACGCCATACATTTCTTTGAATAATTGACGCGCGGTCCGCTTGTTCGTTAACCCGTGTTTGGCAAACAGCTTATCAATCGGTGTCCCCGACTTGATCACATCCTGATAAAGGGCATTGAGTCGAATCACGTAGATATACTGAATCATGGTGACGCCAGTTTGTTTTTTAAATAGCCGTGATAAATAGCTGGCGTTGTAGCCAAACTGGTCGGCTAACTGCTGTTCATTCAATGCGGCCTGGTAATGCTGATTAATATAAACCAGTAGTTCTTTAATGCCATCCGTTCGTTGCGGTAAGTTCGGTGTCTCCGTGGTGAAATTTAAAATCAACGTCTTAATCAACTTCAACAAAACGGCGCCGAAATCAAACAAATATCCCGGTTGTTGGTCACGTTTAACGCGGTACAGATCATCAAATAGTGATAATACCGTATGATACGCCGCTTGATTAGCAGTCGTTGGCACAAACCGTAACCGTTCCGGATCAGGATAAAACGTTTGAAAAAATTTTAGGGGAATCTGCAAGACAAACGCCCGGTTAGGCAAGTTTGTCACATCATGCACGACCCCAGATGATACCACCATAAACTGATTCGGCCCCACCACGTGTGATTGCCCATCAAACTTAAAGGTCAGTTTTCCCGTTAGCACACAGACAACTTCGATACTACTGTGCCAGTGAAACGGTACGTAGCCACTCGTTGTCACATCTGACTCAAAGAAACGAACCCCAATATCCAAATTTGAAACCACGTTTTCGTGATGATCCGTCATAATTTCGCTCAACCTCCAAAGTGACATTTTTTACCTAGTCAGGTTCATATTCTGACGTTCTTCTTGTAATAAATTGAACTGTATCCGCTTTCATATTAACATACAACTTGTTCAGTTAACGTTACATTTTATTTTCATTATCGCTTATAAATACTGTTATATCAATATTTACGTTTAAGAATGGAGTCGATTAAATTTATGGCAATTATTCACAATCCAATTATTCCAGGTATGGCACCCGATCCATCAATTATCCGGTAGGTAACGATTATTACTTAGCGACCTCTACGTTTCATTGGACCCCGGCGGTTCAGATTTTTCACTCAACTGATTTAGCGAACTGGGAACTAACCGGTTATGCGCTCGATCACGGCGAAGTTAACTTACGAGGCACGAACACGCCCGCTGGTATCTGGGCACCCCATTTATCCTACGACCCAGCATCTAAACGGTTCTGGTTAGCCTACTCACACATGCAAAACATGGCCGGCCGTGAATTCAATTCGGATTCCTTTGCGGTTTGGTCCGACAGCATTAATGGTCCTTGGTCAAAACCCATTTACCTCACATCGATTGGCTTTGACCCCGCTCTATTCCACGATGATGATGGTCGGCACTACGTTTCCATTCTTGAGTGGGAAACGCGGACTGGTTACCAAGCGCCTGGTCACATCGTTGTCGCTGAAATTGATTTAGTCAATGGCGGGATTATCGGTGATTGGCACCGGGTCACAACCGGCTTTACCACCCGTGGTTGTGCCGAAGCACCCCAATTGTACAAGCACAATGGGTACTACTACTTGTTGATTGCTGCCGGTGGTACTGGCTATGCGCACGGCGTCGAAATCGGTCGTGCCAAGGACGTCTTTGGCCCTTACACCCCACATCCTTCAGGTGAGCCGATCATTACCTCATCACCGCACCACCTATTTTCATTAGGTGATCCAGACGCCGGGCACTTTGAAATGCAGAATCCAAACACGCCAATTCAAAAATCCGGTCATGGCTCCCTAGTCAGTACCCCAAGCGGTGACTGGTACGTTGCCCACCTCATGTCACGACCATTACCGGGAACAAGCCTCAATCCACTCGGTCGCGAAACCAGTCTCCAAAAGATGACCTGGTCGCAAGATGGTTGGCTACAAATGGCTGACGGGTCAAATCTTGCCAAGGCAACCACGCCCGCACCTCGTGATTATCCTAATACTCAACAAGACTTCGCCAGTTTTGATATCAATGATCAGTTCGAGACGAACCAAGTCCCAGCCCACTTTATGACCCCATATCGTGAACAAACTAACGATTGGGTCAACACTACTGAACGACCGGGACACCTCAGAATCTATGGCGATAATTCCTTCTTCTCCCAAGTGGATCCCGCAATCATGGCAACTCGCGCAACCTCACTTGATTACACCGTTCAAACGAAACTAGAATTTCACCCCGTTCACTACTCTCAAACGGCAGGTCTGGGACTGTACTACGATGCCAATAACTGGCTGTATGTCCGCCTATGTCAGGATGATACGGAAGACCATACTGTCCTTCGCGTTCTTCAAGCCAAATTAGGACAACGAACCGATGATATTTTCACGGAAGTTCCCGTTAAAAACGATACAGTTGAACTTCAACTCCGCTATCACATGGGTTTCGCAACAATCAGTTACCGTTTAGATTCGCAATCCGATTGGCAACGACTTACCCAAGATATCGATGTCACCTACCTTTCCGATGAAGGGGTCAACGGTGAACCAGGCGAAATCGGGGGATTCACTGGTCTATTCAACTTCATCGGTGCTGTCGATGCTTACCAGCACCAATCATTTGCTGATTTTAGTTACTATACCGTCAAAAACAATACACTTAAAGGATGAGTAATATGCAAAAAACAACGATTTCATTAAAACGTCTAGTTCCTGGTTTAATCATTGGGCCCGCCAGTTGGTTGGGACCTTACATTGCGATGAACAGTCTGTTTCTACCTGCGTTACTCCAACACTTGGACGCCGCCAATAAAGTCAATTTAGTCGCCCTCTTCTCCACCTGTGGGATGATCGTCGCCGCCATTTCTAACATGGTCGCCGGCATGTTATCTGATCGTACTAAATCTCGTTTCGGGAAGCGGGCACCTTGGATCATCGGTGGGGCTTTTGTCTTCATGCTCGCAATGATTCTAGCGTCATTTGCCACTAACATTCCCTACCTATTAACCGCCTGGATGGTTGGTCAAGCGGCCCTCAACTTTATCGTTGCCCCAATGGTTGCTTGGATCGACTTTGCGGATAAGGACAGCCGCGGAACCGCCTCTTCTGCTTACGGTGGCCTAGGGATGGCCCTTGGCAATAACGGCTTCAACGTGGTTGGGGCGATGTTCTTAAGTCAATTTCGGTTAGGCTTTATTATCTTCGGGATCTTTACCTTCATCGGTACTTTGGTTGCCGTTTTAATCGTTCACGAACCTAGCAACATTGATGACACGACTGAAGAAACAGCCGCACCAGAAAAGCAAAAGTTCAGTCTAAAAGAAATTACCTCTGTTTTCCCAGGTTGGTCAACCGGCCGTGACTACTACCTCGCCCTCATTGGTAAACTGTTCCAAGGGGTTGGTAACTTCGCTATTACTGGCTACATCCTCTACATCATGACCGATTTTCTTCACCGAGGTTCTCAAACTCAAAGTTCTATTCAATTGATCAATACCATTATGTTGATCTTCGGGATTCTAATGGGCTTCATCGCCGGGCCACTCTCTGACAAGTTTAAAGTGCTAAAATGGCCAGTTGGCTTATCAACCATTTTCTTGGCCATTGGCGCCATTACACTATTCCTCCTTCGTGATAACACCGGGATCATCATCTACGCCTTCATGGCCGGCATCGGAATGGGCGTTTGGAACTCACTGGATAATTTGTTGAACCTAGAAGTGATTCCTGACCCAGACCGAGTCGCCTTCTTCCTTGGAGTTTATAACTTAGGAAATACCGTTACTCAAGCGATTGCGCCTGTCATTGCGGCCTTAGTCATTTCTGTATTTGGTTTTTCAGCTATCTTTATTGTTTCCTTTATCTTCTCATTGATTGGCGGGATTTCAATGCTCTGCATCCGGTCGGTTAAACGTTAATTGGCTATTAAATAAACACACCTAGCGTAATTTTGAACGAATTACACCAGGTGTGTTTTTATGATTTCTTTTCATCAAACCGGTGTCCCTTCTGCCGCAACAACCGCCACATCGGTTTCGGCAACTTCACAATTTCAACGTCATCGCCCAAATACAACAACCAGTCTACGAATCGGGACAACTCACGCTCATCCGCTAAGTCCACAGTCGTTTCATACTGTGCTTGCGACCCCAACATATCCGTTGGTTGGCGAAACTCTTGAAACCGCTGAATTGCGATTGGCCCTAACCTGAGTTGAACATTAGTCGCTTAATCAAAAGTCGTTTCCAGCGCAGATGGTGGTGTCATCAGTTCTGGCACTGGTGATAAGTCATAGGCAGCCACGCTTTGAATTCGGTCAACCCGAAAAGTCCGCTTAGCCTGCCGGGTCAGGTCCCAAGTATCAACGTACCACAGTGATGATTGTTGGAAAATTCGGCGGACATAAATGTGATGTTGCTCATCATTGGTCGCAAACTTTTTTCTGTACATGATTGTTGCAAACCCCATCCCATAGCTGATTTCATCAATTAATGGTGCCAGCATGACTGGCGCTTTATCCGATACTGCAAACCAGCCTGTATCAGCGTGACTTTCGTTCGATATCGTCAAAACTTGTTGTAAGCTCAGCAAGGCATGACGCTGTTTTTCCGGAACGTTACTCAGTAATTTTTCAACTAGTGATTGGCGACTTTTTAAATACGGTAGGTTATCGTTCGATGAAGCCAAAAACGAAACAAAGATGGCCGCTATTTCATCTTGGTGGAGTTGAACCGTCAACGAATTTTTTCGATTTTTCACCGTATACCGATCCCGATACCCTGCCTGTGGCATCACCGTTATCCCCTGTGATTCAATGTCATGCAAGTCCCGCACCGCAGTCTGGCGTGAGATGTTAAATACCGTCATTAAGTCACCAATGGTGAAACTATCGCGGTTAGTCACGTATCGAATTTCGGTTGGGATACGGACACTTTTCTTCAATCGGCCATCATCAAAATCATAGCCACTGTCTTCATCCAATAGCGGCATCGTAAACTGCATTTTAAACCCATCAATCATTTGGCCCACCTCGGTTTCCCCTCAACCTCTAATACCTTCAACCTAATTTGAAGAAAGTTTAACATAGATTTCGGCTTTCTTGAATACTGATGATTCGCAATTCCTTTTGAAAAATAAGTTGCCGAAACCCATGCCTAACCTGTTACAATAGTGCAAGACTCACGAAAGGAGGCGTCGCCGTGACGCTCACCAAAACGCAAAGCAACCTCGGCTTGTTGACCTCGGCCTTTATCTGGGGCATTAGTTACACGTTTATCAAACAGTGTACGGATGCCCACATGTCGGCCGGCCTGATCAATGGTGGCCGGGGACTGATTTTCGCCACACTCCTCTACATATTTTTCCACAAAACGATTCACCACATCACTTGGCAGGAGGTGAAACTGGGCGCTATCGGCGGTCTACTCAACGTTGCCGTCGTGCTGTTGCAAACCACCGGGCTCAAATACACCACGCCCAGCAACAGCTCATTTCTCACTGCCACCTATGTGCTGTTTGTCCCCATCGTGGTTTGGATCACGCAACACCAACGCCCGCAACGTAAACTGATCCTCGCGATTATCCTGTGTTTGATTGGAACGACCTTCCTAACCGGTATCATCCAAACTGGATTTCACCTCCAACTGGGTGATATCTTAACGCTTTGTTCAGCCATCTTCGTGTCACTGCAGATCGTTTATTACAGTGCATTAGGTACCCGATTAAATCCCATTAATAGTTCATTCATGTTAGCCATGAGTCAAATCGTGGTGAGTGGTGGCATGTCCCTGCTATTCGAACGTCAAAGTTATAGTGCCATTGATTGGCCACACGCCATTTTACCTTTGATTGCATTGGGCATCACTGCGTCATTCATGGCCCAGACACTGCAAATCTTCTGCCAACAATTTGCGGACCCGACCACCTCTGGTCTACTGCTAATGACGGAATCGCTGTTTGCGAGTTTGGTTTCCGTGCTGGTTGGCATTGAACCGGTTACCAGTAATTTGGTGACTGGCGGAAGTTTGATTTTTGTGGCGTTATTATTAATGCAGTTGGATTTGCACCGGTTGTCGTTGTGGCGGCGACAGCGATTTTAAGCGCATATAAAAACAGGCGTTGCTTAACGGCAGCGCCTGTTTTTTAGTATTATCTATAAAATTGCAATCAATTCATCCAATTCAGCCTGCGTCGTCGACCAACTCGTTGCCAACCGAATCGCCGTATGCGTCTCATCGATCTTCTCCCAGAACGAATAATCAACGGACTGACTCAACGCCTTTAGTTGAGCCGAATCAACCACGATAAACTGCTGGTTAGTTGGCGAATCAATGTAGAATTCGTATCCCTTATCTGTCAACGCCTGCTTCAACTGCATCGCCAAATCAATGGCGTGCCTGCTGATATCGAGATACAAGTTGTCGGTAAAGAGGGCGTCAAACTGGACGCCACACAACCGGCCCTTCGCCAGCAGCGCGCCCTGCCGCTTGATTTTCGTCACAAACCGCTTTGGTGTGTTGTGTTTCGTAAAGACCACCGCTTCACCACATAGTGCGCCAACCTTCGTTCCGCCAATGTAGAACACGTCGCACAACGCCGCGATTTCTGGTAACGTCAAATCCGCTTCCGGACTCGCTAAACCGTAGCCTAATCGCGCACCGTCAATAAAGAGCGGCAACTGATTAGCGTGGCAGGTCTCCGCTAGCTCGGTCAGTTCTTGTTTGCTGTACAATGTGCCACCTTCAGTTGGGTAGGAAATGTAAACCAACCCAGGCGCCACCATCTGACCGTGATTTTCGTCAGCATAAAAGTCGTCCACGTAAGTTTGGAGGTTACCGGCAGTCAACTTGCCATCAACTTGTGGCACTGTCAGGACCTTGTGCCCCGTATACTCAATGGAACCCGCTTCGTGTAGCGCAATATGGCCGGTATCAACGGCCACAACACCCTCATCATCGGCCAGTAAGTTTGAAATTACGATGGCGTTGGTTTGCGTCCCACCTGAAATGAAGTAAACGTCTGCGTCATCAATCCCACAGGCCGCTTGAATTTTAGCAATCGCACTTGCGGTGTATTTGTCAGTCCCGTATCCGGGTTGGGCATCTAAATTGGTATCAACTAAGTGTTGCAATACCTTGGGATGGGCGCCCCGAGCGTAATCATTTGCGAATGGTAACATAGTGAATTCCTCCAGACTTTTCCTGACACTTTATTAAATAAGTTTTAATCTGATTGTAAGGCTATGCCAATTCGCCAAAGCTGTCAAGATACGCCGTTAATCCGTTGTTAACGATTTCAACACCCGTGCCGGAACCCCGCCAATCAAAACGTTATCGGGGACATCTTTTGTGACGACAGCGCCCGCAGCAATGACGACATTATTGCCGATCGTGACGCCCGGCGTAATCGTCGCTTTACCGCCGATCCAGACATCATTGCCAATCGTCACCGGTTTCGCTTGTGCCAAATAATCCCGACGTCCCTGCGGCGTCATCGGGTGATTGACCGTATAAATGTCAACGTTTGGACCAATCATCACGTGCGTCCCAATCGTCACGGGCGCAATATCTAAGATAGTGAGATTGTAGTTGCTTAAAAAGTAGTCCCCTACGTGAATATTTTGCCCATTATCGCAGTTAAACGTCGCCTGCATGGACAAGTGAGCACCTGCCGACCCTAAAATTTCACGCGCTTTAGCCGTTTGTCGTTCCGGTTCGGTTGCCGGAATGGCGTTAAATTCCTGGCAGAGTTGCGCGGCTCTAGCCTTTCTAGCGGCTACCGCTTCGTCCAAAAAGTTATACCAGTCACCGGCAGCTAATTTTTCTAGTTCTGTCATGTTTCCACACTCCTTCTCCCCTTAATCATAGTTGTTAGAGGTGGGTGTAAGTCAAATTAACACTTGACGCTTAATCTAACCCCCGCTTCACATCCCCCAACAACGTCAACAACGTCTCCCGCTGTTCGCTCGTCAATCCTTGCGTCAAGCGCTGATCAACCATCTGCTGAACCGCCTGAAACTGGTCAACGATTGACTGCCCATCAGCCGTTAAATACAGCATCTTATTCCGGGTATTATCCACCGGAATGTGCCGTTCGACTAGTCCGGCCTCCTCCAGTTTCTTAAGAAACGCTGAGACTGTTGCCGCGCGTCGGTGCATCACGTCCACTAATTCACGTTGGATCATCCCCGGATGTGCCCCAATCAGCTGTAAAACCATGGCTTGCTGATCCGTCACCTCGTTGGTTTGACGTAACTGGTCATTGACCAACGCCCGTTCTTTCAGTGTAATTTGTCGTAATAGTGTGCTAATTTCCTGTGCCGTTTGTGCTTCTGTCATCTGAATCACCTCACCTCCAGTGTAGCAAAAAGTTAGTTAAAAATACAGTTAGTCTAACTAATTGTTTGACAATCAAATTCCACAGCGCTATGATGACTAACTGTTAGATAATCTAACTTTAAAGGAGACTAACTATCATGACAGAAAACACGAAAGCTTTAACTAACCTCGATCCAAAAATCACCACCTTCCAAAACCAACTCTATGCGAAGTACGACCTGACTAACCAAACCGTCACCCCTGGCCAAACCGTTTTCGTTGGTTCCTCACTAATGGAAATTTTTCCGATCGAACGGTTTCAGGCTGAACAAGAACTCAACCTCACCCAACACATTTATAACCGTGGCGTCCGCGCGACCACTACGGCTGACTTATTAGCGCACCTGACGACTCAAGTGCTAGCACTAAAACCTAGTCGCCTCTTCATTAACATCGGCTCCAATGACCTTGGATTCAACGTGCCTGAAGCCACCTTCTTCGCCAACTACACCACCATCTTGACCCGCATTCACGCTGAATTACCGGACACCCAAATCTTCGTGATGGCGTTCTACCCCATCAACGCGGTCGCTGACTTTGGCGAAGACCCACACGAGCACCAACAGTTCTTTGAATTTCGGTCAAATGACCGGATCGATGCGGCCAATCAAAAGGTTCAACAACTGGTGACTGGCCTTCCAAACGTCACCTTTATCGATGCCAGTGACGGGTTACGTGACAAGATCGGCAACCTCCGCCAGGAACTGACCTTTGACGGCGCTCATTTATTACCAGACGGTTATCAAATCATCCTTAACAACCTGATGCCCTATCTCCAGTAGCGACTAACTCATTCGGGTATAGGTCCAGTAAGGCACCTCAAACCGACGCTGATCAATTGCGGCCACCTTAAGTGCTGCCATCAACCTAACCGGTAGCAACGCGATTCCCCGCCCCGTTGCCACCAATTTAGTGATGGCTGCCCACGAATCAACCGTCATCACCCGCTCCGCTTCGTGGTTAAATACCGTCAGCGTGCGGCGACGAAACGGGCACCGGGTATCTCGATTGACTAAAATTGGTAGTTGGTCACTTTGACCTAAAAAGGCGGTCGTTAACGCCGACTGCGCGACGCATTGATAGTCGGCTTGCTCAAAATGAGCGTAGGTAATAACTTGATCCGCCTCCTGAACTGGCACCGTTTCAATCTCGGTAGACGACTTAACTTGAAAGGTATTTTGCGTTAAATCAAATTGCTGCTGATCAATCACCAACTCGTTGAACAATAACTCTGAAATCACAATTTGCTGGTGTTTTGGTGCCGATTGGAGTTTGTTGCGAACCGCCGACGTTGCCCGCAACACCGTTAGCGCATACTGATAGAAGGTTTCACCAGCTTGAGTTGGCGTGATGCCTTGATAGCTGCGTTCAAATAGTTGCGCATCAAATTCCGATTCGATGGCCTTCAACCGCGCCGTAATGTTAGATTGCGCAAACCCCAACGCTTTCGCAACCACGTTAATTGACCGTAAGTCGTATAGTTGCCGATAAATTTCTAAGTCTTGAAGTTGCATGGTTAGCCGCCCCCCTTATCACTATTTATGATAACCATATCACATTCCGGTAATAGGCAGAACCCTTTTTAGGGACTAAACTAACCCCATTACTTAACGAAATGAGGAATTCAACTATGCCATACTTACGTGTTCGAATCGCGAGTGCTAACACCACTATTACCAGCCAACAAATTGCAACCAACCTTACCCGACTTGCCGTGGACGTTTTGGGTAAAGACGCGGCAGTAGCAGCCGTTGACGTTAAATTCACCGATCCTAGTGACTGGTTCGTTGGCGGTAAATCACTAACGCAGCTCAACCAAACGAGTTTCTACGTTGAAATCAAAATTACTGAAGCAACGAATACCCGAGACCAAAAGGCCGCCTTTGTAAAACAAGTCTTCGACACCTTCGCCAAGCTTTACGGCAACGTGACGCCAACCAGTTACGTTGTTTTGCACGACGTTGCTTCCGAAGCTTGGGGCTATGGCGGCAAAACCCAGGAGTATCGCTATATCGCACAATAATAACGTTAAATTCACCTAATCGGCTCAGTTAACTGCTAGCCGATTTTGGTTGTCACTCGGGTGTAACCACCGCTCACCAAAGTGATAGTTTAATCGTTTTACTTTCCGTTATAACAAGTCTTAACGGAATCCTAAAATCGAATATAATTGCCGCATTTAATGGTTGACGCTATCCCAACCCGCGCCCTATAGTAGTAGTGATGAGATCAAGAATGCTATTTTCTCATCATCCGACATTAGCACTCGCGTTAGGAGGTTAACTAGATGCTGATCGGTAACTATATCGAAAGCGTTTTTTTGGTGGTTGCATGCACCCTCGGTATCATGTCGGCTTACTTTCAAGTCGATGCCGTTACCCGTCAACGAGTGGCTAAGCAACGTGATTTAGGGCGACTTAAAGCGGACTATCCGCTGGTCGTCTTCGTTTGCTTGGTATTACTACTACTTGGTTTTTTGAGTACGACTGCCAGTCACCAACTGTTTTGGGTGCTCATTAACCTGCAGGCAATTTTGATGCTTTACAGTAACCTGCTCCTACCAACCCTTAGTGAATTTTTGATTATTCAAGGCATGGGCGCGCTAATGTTCTTTCTAGCAGGCGATGCCCTTAACTGGGTTACCTGGCTGATTTTTCTGGTCTCCTGCCTCGTTGTTTACAGCGAGCACTGGTATTCCAAATACCTAGTGCACCGCCCCTACTTCTTTTTGATGCCACCACTCATCATTGGCGTCGTTTTCTGGGCTCGAGTTTACGTTATTTCGCCCAGTCTAACGTTGACCGATACCATCGTGAACTACATCGGTTTTGCCTGGGCCTATTACGCCCTTTGGGTTTACGATCAATCCTTGCAGCGGGACCAACAAGTCGTTGCCAAACTCACCCACGAAGTGCAGTACGATGGTCTTACCCGGGTTCGTAACTGGGCGATGTTTCGGCAAGACTTCACCCACAACTATGGGCAGTTAAGTGAGACGCCTCAGTTAGCCCTAGTCGTGATGGACATTGATCATTTTAAACACATCAACGATACGTACGGGCACTTAGTCGGTAACCAAGTTCTCATGATGGTGGCCACTCAGATTCAAAGCTATCTCAAACGTCAAGATCCGAATTACAAATTCTACCGAACCGGTGGCGAAGAATTCGCATGATCCTTCCCGGCGCTGATTTAGCCCGGGCGAAGGTCATTACGCTAATTTGTCACCAGTTACTCAGCGACATGGATGTTCGCTTCAACGGCGGTGAATTCAACATCACCGCCTCCTTCGGCCTCGCCATGGCGACAACAAAAGACGGCAACTCAACCGCCGTCTTCAAGCGCGCCGACCACTACCTCTACCAGTCCAAACATGCTGGCCGAGACTGCATCACGGTCGAAGGCGAAACGCTGAATCATCAGGTTGCGTAATTTAAAAGCACCGCCATTCAATTCGAAATGGTGATGCTTTTTTGTTTGCTATCGTTTGTGTCCAGCGTAAGCGTTGGGTACGATTGGGGTGAAGGCTGTTTGTCATCGCTTCGCTCGCCAAAGCCGCACGAAAACCGGCGCTCTCAGGCTACAAAATTCGGCGCCACTTAGGCTGCTATTTCCGGGGTTCCTGAAGTAACTGGAGCTTGTCAACCACGCGCTTTCTGGCCACCAAGCCGAATGGTGCTGCGCGAGACTGAGAGCTGCATGTAAGGGGCTTCGATAAAACCGCCAGGCCCGGGCGCTTTCACCGAATCCCCTTACATTACGCTCTCAACCCGTCTCGCTCCGCACACTTATGCTGGACACAAACGTCAGTCATTCACCGTAACTTGCTCAATCGCTCGAACATATTCCTGCAACAACGATTCATCCGTTCCGTTATCCCGCTCCGTCTCATAAGCCGCCTGTAAGAACTCAGCCACAGCGGTATTGCCAGGTTGACTCAACCGCCCCACCGCATACGCGGCAGTTGCACGAATTAGTGGCCGTGGATCGTTTTCGATGACTTCTAATAATTTCGGTAGTGAGCTGGTGTCATTCAGGTTGGCGATCGCAATAATGGCATTTCGTTGCAGCGGCTTTTTACCTCGCCACGACCCAGCCATTGGACCAAAACTTTCTTTGAATTCGCGGTTGGTTTGCGTCAACATCGGGGTTAACTCTGGCCGAACCAGCTCAACGTCTGGTTCCATCCGCTCATGCAGATGATTATCAACGCCCCGATTAAACGGACACACAACCTGACAAATATCACAACCGTAAATGACGTTGCGAATCAGCGGCCGAAACTCATCCGGCATTTGCCCCTTAGTTTGTGTCTGGTAGGACAAACAGCGTTGGCCGTTCAACTGGCCGTTGCCCATTAACGCCCGTGGCGGGCAGGCATCGATGCAGCGGGTGCAGTCGCCACACCGGCAGGCCATTGGCTCATCTGGTTCCAGTTCTAGGTTCGTGACGATTTCGCCTAAATACACAAATGAGCCAAATTCCGGTGTAATCAGTAACCCGTTCTTACCAATAAAGCCGACCCCTGCCCGTTGTGCCACCGCAACGTCGATCAACTCGCCAGTGTCCACCATTGGTTTGAACCGAACGTCGCTATCCGCTGGTAATAACGCCTTGATAGCTGCAATCAACGCTTCTAGGTGGTCGTCCAAGATGAAGTGGTAGTCCTCACCCCACGAGGCCCGCGCGAACTGGCCGCGCTTCAAACCGGTCCGTGGTGGCTGGTTTTTCAACCGTGCCGGATACGCTAGTGCAATTGAAATCAGCGTTTTCGGATTATCGAAAATCAGGTCTGGATTCAAGCGCTCATCAAGATTCTGGTGTTCAAAACCGGTGATGTGACCATCGGCCTTTTGTTTGACCAACCCAGCTCTCAAATGCTCAAAGTCGGCTGCTGTCGTAAAGCCGATTTTATCGATGCCGACTCGTTGACTGGCGGCGATGATTTGCTGTTTCAGCGTTGTATTTGCCATCACGCGTTTCCTCCTTGGTTGCTTGTCTGTTGGAGTTGCTTTTCAAAGTTAAGCATGGCGGGGTTGGTGTTTAATTCGTTGACCACCACACAAATTTGGTACCGGTGACTGGTATTTTTAATTTTGCGGTACACGATATTCGGGTTGCTGGGGTAGCTAAAGCCCTCCGGCACAAAGGTGATACAGTTGTTCAACGAAACGTTGAGTAACAATTCCTCTAGTCGATCAAAGCGTTTCGTTTTTTCAATCGCGTACCCGTCTCGCTGGGCGTTGGGAATCATCCCGTTTGGTGCGGGCGTTGCGCCATCGAAATTGTAAAAGCCAATCGTTTCGGTGGCTAGCTCCTGACCGTCCAGCACTTGCTTTTGCGCTAACGGGTGATTGCGACTGATGCCAATCATCATCTCACCCTCACGTACACCGTCTGCTTGATAAAGGCCTCCGATAACAAGTGCCCGATACCGTAGTCCACCGCAATCACCACGTCAACGGTCTGGTTCAACAGCCCTTCGCGACTCTGTTGGTAGGTCTGCTGCACCGGAAAAAGGTTGGTCTGCGGAAACTGCTTTTGAAACGGCGTCAATAGCTCATCCGCTACGATCGACTCAAAACTAGTGGTAAAGCCGATGCGCAGGGTCGCCGATGTCGACTGACTCAATTGCTTAGTTTGGTCGATGGCAATTGCTAAATCACTGAGTAATGACTTGGCTTATGATAGAACAGCGTCCCCGCCGGCGTGAGTTTAATATTGTTATGCTCAATGTTGAATAACTGAACATCCAGTTCCTTTTCTAGGGCGTGGATCTGTTTGCTAATGGCCGTTTGCGAAATGTAATTTTTATTGGCAGCTGCTGAAAAGCTTTCTAATTCAGCACTATCAACGAAGTATTTTAATTTATCCGTGTTCATCAATCCACCCCCAACTAAAAGTTAGACCCTCAACCAAAGCGATAGTGTCCGCCGTTAATTAACGATGCTATGCTTAATTTGAAATTAGTTGAGCAAACTTTTTATTTATGATTAACCTTATTTTACTACAAACATTAACTAGAAAAGGATAATTGATATGACCAATACTTTCAAACCAGGCACCTACACCGTTAACGCCAAGGGGCACAACGGCACCTTCCCCATGAGCGTTACTTTCTCTGAAGACCGCATCGAAAACATCGACATTCAAGCTAAGAGCGAAACGAAGGGGATCAGTGATGTCGTTTATGAACGGCTCCCTCACCAAGTAATTGCCGGCCAAACCTTGAACGTTGACGCTGTTACCGGGGCTTCCGATACCAGTCACGGGATCATCGACGGGGTCGCCCAAGCTGCCGCTTTAGCAGGTGCCGACCCAGCCGAATTAAAGGCTCGTGATAAATACGTGGCGCCTGCGAACACCGAAGATAAAACCTTCAGCACCGACCTCGTTGTCGTCGGCGGTGGTGGCGCTGGTTTGTCCGCAGCCGCAACTGCCTTAGATCAAGGTCAACAAGTCGTCCTCGTTGAAAAGGCCCCCGCACTTGGCGGTAACACGGTCCGGGCGGGGGGCCCCATGAACGCCGCTGACCCCGACTGGCAAAAACAGTTCGCAGCCCTTCCCGGAGAGGACCAAACGTTGACCGACATCCTCAACATGCCAATTGATCATATCGACGCTGAATTCCAAGCTGACTTTAAAGTGCTTCAATCTCAAATCAAGGCTTACTTAGCGGAAGTCGCTAACGGCACCCCCGCCTACCTGTTTGATTCCGTTGAACTGCACCGAATCATGACCTACTTAGGTGGGACCCGGACCGACCGTAACGGCTACCGAATTCACGGTAAATACGATTTGGTCAAAACGTTGACCGATAACGTACTGGCTTCTCAAAGATGGTTAGCTAAAATTGGCGTGGCCTTTGATAACTCCCAAGTCACAATGCCCGTTGGCGCGCTCTGGCGCCGGGGTCACAAACCAGTTGAAGAAGCTGGCTTCGCCTACATCTCCGTCTTGAGCGATTACGTTAAGGCTCACGGTGGTAAGATTTTCACTGATAGTCCCGTCACTGCCCTGCAACATGCTGACGGCCGTGTAACCGGCGTTATCGTGACGAAAGCCAACGGTCAAACGATCACCATTAACGCCAAAGCAGTCATCTTGGCTTCCGGCGGCTTCGGTGCCAACACCAAGATGGTGCAACAATACAACACCTACTGGTCAAGCGTTGCCGATAATATCGCCACCACCAACACACCAACCGAAACCGGCGACGGCATTCGCTTAGGCCAAAGCGTTGGCGCTGACTTAACGGGCATGGGCTTTATCCAAATGATGCCAGTCGCTGACCCAGAAACCGGCGAACTCTTCTCCGGCATCCAATGCCCGCCAGCTAACTTTGTGATGGTCAACCAACAGGGTAAGCGATTCGTTAACGAGTACGCTGAACGGGACGTCTTAGCCCAAGCGGCATTTGACAACGGCGGGCTGTTCTACTTGATTGCCGATGCTAAAATTAAGGACACGGCTTACAACACTAGCGATGCTCAGCTTGAACAACAGGTGAAAGATGGTCGCTTGTTTAAGGCTGACACCTTAGCTGAACTAGCTGATCAGATTCACGTTGACGCGGCCACGTTAGAAACCACCATCGCTAACTATAACCGCTACGTTGACGCCGGTGAAGATCCGGAATTCGGCAAGAACGTCTTCGACTTGAAGGTTGAAGTTGGGCCGTTCTACGCCACACCACGGATGCCAGCCATTCACCATACCATGGGTGGTTTGACGATTGATGCCAAAGCTCACGTGTTAAATGAATCTGGCACTGCCATCAGTGGCCTTTACGCTGCGGGTGAAGTTGCCGGTGGCCTGCATGCCGGTAACCGGTTGGGCGGTAACTCCCTTGCGGACATCTTTACCTTTGGCCCAATTGCGGCGAAAACGGCGGTCGCTGAATTACCAGCCGACGTTGTAACGGGTGCTTCACAACATTAATGAATCGTTATCGACCATAACCTAGCCATACTAAAAACGAGACCCCTAACTGATTTAACATCAGTAGGCGTCTCGTTTTTAGTCTTATTCCGCCGTCAAATAATCTAACAGTTGAAACATCACCTGCCGATTTTCTGCCGGCACTGGCGCAGCTAAAATATCAGCGGGCGTCTGGTGCAACGCGGAATCCGCCGCATACTGGCCGTCATTGACCACAATTTCTCGCACGTCATCCGCTTCAGGTTCAAAGTGGAACTGCAGCCCGATTGCTTCATGACCGAACACAAAGCCCTGATTACGGACTAAATCGCTACTAAATAATAGTTCTGCGCCATCCGGAATGCCAAACATCTCTTGATGCCAGTGTAGCGCCGTTAACTTCTCTGGGAGTTGTGGGATCACGTGACTTTGCAGGTAAACTGGTGCCCAGCCCACTTCCTTTGCGGGCGCTGTAGTCACTGGTGCGCCTAAGACTTTCGCAATTTGCTGAGCGCCGTAGCAAGCCCCAAACATCGGGACGTTACGGTCTAGCAATTGCTGAATCAATTGCCGCTCCTGTTTGATCCACGTTAAGTCATCGTTAGGCTCATCGGCCCACCCAAGATGATCAGTAAGTCAGTTTCAGCCGCACTAGGGAGTACCCCGTTAAACTGATATGGATGGTACACATACATCTGATGACCATGCGCTTGTGACCAGGCTTTGATGGCCCCCGGTCCTTCATTTGGCGTATGTTGTAGCACGTTGATCCTCATCGTCTTGCCCCGCTTTCGTTCCAAGTTATGATGCCTTATTTTAGGCCTGACGATCCCTAAAAGTCAAAGTTAGGCGTCGAATGAGTTGAGCTCAAAACCGGTCTTCGAGTATGATGGAAGTAACCTATCTAAAGGACTGATTTTAGTGAAAATTCTACTGATTAACGGTTATACACCCCATCCAGACGCCCGTGGTAAATTAACGCAGGCGCTGGTTGATCTCAGTGCCACAATGCTGAGTCCGCAGCACCAAGTTAAACAATCGAACGTGCTCGATTACGATTTAATCGAGGAATACCATAAGTTTCAGTGGGCGGATTTGATTTTACTGTATTTTCCACTCTACTGGTACGCTGTGCCTTGGGGCCTCAAACGCTACCTCGATGACGTTTTCGAAAAACACCGGTTCTACGATGCCGATGCGCAGGGCCGTCCGGTACCGCTGATGACTGGCAAATCTTTCGGCTACGTGACCACGTTGGCAGCGGTTGAAGATACTTACCGTCCCGGGAATTCGCTGACGCAAGGACTGACAGTTGACGATTTACTCCAGCCATTAACGGTCACTTTTCGCTATGTAGGGATTGAACAACAGGCGCGGTTTCAAAACTGCGTGTTTTATGATGTGTATAACCCGAAACAAGTCGTGGCAGCTAAAGAAACGTTAACGACGCAATTGCTGTCACTGTAACACTTACGTTTGTGTCTGAAACTTGGCTTCGTTGGTGCGTTAATCATGGA
>NZ_BBAD01000004.1 GCF_001311075.1 Secundilactobacillus similis DSM 23365 = JCM 2765 | reverse complement strand
GGGTGCGCTGTTGTCAGCCAGAACAGTTGACTGTCACATTCTGAAGCTGATGAAACTGTGTGATGGCAACGTTAGACAATAATTCGACAACTGCAGACGCAATTATGGTCAATGTTCAGTAACCGCAATGGGCCACCAGTTGTGTGATGCTGAGCTTCATCAGTTGACCGTCACGTTTATGCTGATTTGATAAGCTAACGTTGCCGTTCAACGCGTCTTGAGATGTTCTACGATAGTACCAATCTGCGCCAATGTCAGATTCCGGTCAGCGGCTAGGTGGATGCTGTGTCGCGATGATTGGTGGTTGTTGACGAACTTCCAACAACCGCCAATCATCGGGGACAAATGTAAGACTCGCATGGAATTTGGCGAGGCTTACATTTGAGGTCTGAGACCGCCCTTCGGCTCAGACCGGCCCCACAGCAGGAACCTAGTCGCTTACCGGAATCGACAGCGCAAGCAAATCACCGCACTTCACAAACTAAACCGCAATATGCTTACGCTGGACACAGGCGACAGTACACAATACAAAAAAAGCCCGACATAAAGTCGGACTTTCCGGAAAACTTAGTTTAAATTAAAGTGCGTTTGAAGCACCGTGGTAAACAACGCCACGACGTGAGTCAACAGTGATCAATTCACCGTCAGAAATCTTGTCGGTTGCGCCTTCAGCACCAACGATAACTGGAATCCCCATTGAGATACCAACTACGGCTGCGTGTGAAGTTAAACCACCGTTTTCAACGATGATAGCGCTGGCCTTTTCGATAGCTGGCAAGTAATCCTTGTCAGTGTTCTTAGTAACCAAAACGCTACCGTCAGTCGTCTTGCTGTTAGCTTCGTCAGCGTTGTTAGCAACAACTGCCTTGCCGATAACTGTGTCATCGCCAACGCCTTGGCCGCGAACTAACTTTGAGCCGATCAATTGAACCTTCATCAGGTTAGTCGTACCGCGTTCGCCAACGGGAACACCGGCAGTGATCAAGATCAAGTCGCCTTCCTTAGCTAAACCAGTTTCAACGGCCTTAGCAGCAGCTAAGTCAAACATTTCATCGGTGTTAGCAGGCTTTTCGGCAACGATTGGGTAAACACCCCAGTTGACCGTCAAACCGCGACGAGTACGATCATCAAAAGTAATGGCCAAGATGTCAGCATCTGGACGGTACTTGCTGATCATACGAGCAGTGTAGCCAGATTCAGTGGCTGCAACGATCGTCTTAACGCCCAAGCTCTTAGCAACGCGAGCAACAGAAGCGCCGATTGATTCAGTAACATCACCAGTCGTCAAGTCGATGTGATCAGTTCCGAAGTCCTTCAAAGCGTTTTCAGCCTTGATATCGATCCGGTTCATGGTAGCAACGGATTCAACTGGGTATTCACCGTTAGCACTTTCACCAGAAAGCATGGTTGCGTCAGTACCGTCAAAGACAGCGTTAGCAACGTCAGATGCCTCGGCACGAGTAGGACGTGGGTTTTCTTGCATTGAATCCAACATTTGAGTAGCCGTGATAACTGGCTTGCCTAAAACGTTGCACTTGTGGATCAAAGTCTTTTGAACCAAAGGTACGTTTTCAGCTGGAATTTCAACACCCATGTCGCCACGAGCAACCATCAAACCATCAGAAACCTTGATGATATCATCGAAGTTGTTGATACCTTCTTGTGATTCGATCTTAGGGTAGATTTGAACGTGTTCCATGTGCTTTTCTTCAAGTAATTCACGGATGTCCATAACATCTTGTGGCTTACGAACGAAAGAAGCAGCGATAAAGTTGATTTCGTGATCCAAACCAAAACGAATGTCATCGGCATCCTTTTCAGTGATCCCTGGCAAGTTGATTGAAACACCAGGTGCGTTAACACCCTTACGTGAGCCAAGCTTACCATCGTTTTGCATGGTTCCGACTAATTCTTTGGTAGCTTCGTCTTTTTCTTCAACGAGCATGTCCAACAAACCATCATCAAACAAGACGTGGCCGCCAACATGAACATCATCAAATAACCCAGGATAAGTGACCGCAATCTTGTCCTTAACACCTTCTAAGGAAGCGTCCATTGAGATCCGGAGCTTGTCGCCAGTGTGGTATTCGATCTTGCCATCCTTTTGGACAGTGGTCCGAATTTCAGCACCCTTAGTATCCAGCATCAAACCAACCGTCTTACCGGTGATCTTTTCTGCTTCGTGAACGTTAGTGATACGACCTAAATGTTCCTCGTGATCACCATGTGAGAAGTTGAACCGGAAAATGTTAGCACCGGCTTCAATCAACTTAACGATTGTATCGACATCGGTACTTGCAGGACCAAGTGTACTTACGATCTTGGTTTTCTTCATAAGAAAAATCTCTCCTTTGAGTTTTAATACCAATTTGACTCGATTACGTGATACCGATAACCGAATTGTCAAAATTGGTACATTTTGGATTCCGATAGTTATTCTATCACTTTTCAAAATCAATGTCTGCTAAGATTTATCAAATTTGCGACATTTCCGATATTAAAGCGTTTTCACTGCTTTTAAATTCTCATAATTTTATGAAAATTAGATTTTTAACTGCAAAATCACATTATGTTCACCTAAAATTTTCTCTAATGGTCCAATTAAATTCGAATCCGGCTGCAGCCAATAATTGGTCGCCAAACGCGTTTACTATCATCACTCACCCGAAATAAAATGACTGGTGTCTGCCCCGCCGTTTGCTGCAAAAACGTCATCAGTTGCGGCATCGTTGCCGGATTATCGTGAGCTGCATCGAGGCGTAAATACCACCGAGGAACCGATGGCAATTGCGTTGCCGTCCCGGTCTTGGACCGATTCGGCGCGACTTTTATCGTTACAGCATCTGTTAACGTTTGGGCAACCACTTGGATACTGCCACGGTTAGTTTCGGTTTTACCCGACACTAAAATGACCTGTTCCTTCGCCAACCAAGTCGCTACCCGCCGGTAAAGGTTAGGAAACACCGTAATGCTGACCTCACCCGTTAAATCGCTTCCGGTTAAAAAGGCCATTTGGTCGCCCCGCTTCGTGCGAATTGTACGAACCTTCGTCACGTAGACCAATAGTGTGAGTTGTTGATCAACCCGAGATCCCCAATTGGCGTCACGCCTCGTTGTTGACCAAGCGCTTGATACTGTTCAACTGGATGGCCGGACAAGTAGGCACCGAGGTACTCATTTTCTTTTTCCAGCCGTTCACTCAGCGTGTAATCTGGCAGAGATTGGATCTTTGGCGCTAGTGCCTCAAATAAATCAACGCTGTTTCCGCTAAGCTCAACGCTGCTTAAAAATTCTGGCAAGCTTGCAATCAATTCAGCGCGATTATGGCCAAAGTGATCGAAGGCCCCAGCGTAAACGAGCCCTTCAATCAAATCTTGTTTCAGCCATTTCAAATCAAGCCGCACTAAAAACTGATGAAGTGACTTAAACGGACCGTTTTCCTGCCGTTCGGTTAAAATCGCCTTCAAGAAATCACGGCGCATGCCCTTCACCGAAGCCAGTCCAAACCGAATCTGGTTTTGTTCAAGGCGGAAATACGCCCCACTGGCGTTAATATCCGGTGGTAGGATCTGAACCTGATGACGCTTGGCCTCCATCAAATATAACTTGGTTTTAGCTGAGTTATTTAATACCGAATTAAGCAATGACGTGAAAAAGGCTGCTGGATAGTGTGTTTTAAGGTACGCCAACTCAACCGCTAGTTTACTGTACGCTACCGCATGAGACCGGTTAAACCCGTAGTTGGCAAACCGGTCAATATAGGCAAAGGTCGCCGTTGCCACGTCGGTCGAATACCCTTTCGCCTGTGCCCCGGTAATAAACCGTTTTTGCATTTCATCCATGGTTTGCTTTTTCTTCTTACTCATTGCCCGCCGCAATAAATCGGCTTGACCAAGCGTAAAGCCCCCCATGACTGAGGCAACCTGCATCACTTGTTCTTGGTAAACAATGATGCCATAAGTTGACTGCAAAATTGGTTTAACAGACTCATCCGGATAACTCACCGGTTCCTGACCAAACCGGCGCTTGATAAAATGATCAATGTTTTCCATTGGTCCTGGCCGGTATAAGGCGTTCACGGCCGCGATCAACTCAAACGAATCCGGTTTTAGGCGCCGTAACACGCTTTTGATGCCGGCAGATTCAAATTGAAAGACCCCGTTGGTGTCGCCACGTTGGAACAACGCCAACGTTGCCGGATCATCCAAATTGATTTGGGTAATGGGCAGCGGTTTGCCGGTTTGTTGTTGCACCAACTTTAACGCTGACGCCATGATCGATAGATTACGGAGACCCAGAAAATCCATTTTAAGTAGACCAACTTGTTCAACGTAATCTTTAGTATACTGCGTCATCAGCATCGTTTCTGAACCATTTTGAACCGGAACGATCTGCGTCAATGGCTGATCACTCAACACGACCCCCGCCGCGTGGGTGGAGTAGTGTCGGGGCAGTCCCTCTAGTTTAACCGCTGTTTCGTACAACAGCCGGTTGACCGACGCATCTTCAATTAAGTTGCGTAAAGGCTGCGATTGTTCGTAGGCCTCTTTCAGAGAAATGTGAAAGACGTTTGGAATCGTCTTACTCCACTCGCTTAGTTCATAGGGCCGTAAGCCAAACACCCGGCCAACGTCACGGATTGCCTGTTTCGTGGCTAACGTGCCAAACGTGATGATTTGGCCGACACGGTCATGGCCGTATTTATCATGCACGTACGTTAACACTTCTTCTCGGCGATTATCCGGAATATCGAGGTCAATATCGGGCATCTGGGCCCGCTCTTCGTTCAAGAATCGTTCAAACAGCAGGTTGTAGCGCAGTGGGTCAACATCGGTGATGCCCAAAACATAGGCCACCAGCGCACCGGCAGCCGAACCCCGACCAGGCCCCGTTGTGATTTTGGCCTGACGCGTAAACCGCATCACGTCCCAAACAATCAGGAAGTAGTCGTTGAAGCCCATTCGGTCGATGACGGCCAGTTCGTGATTCAACCGTTCTTGATACGGTGCCGCATTCTCGATGCCGTCTAATTTCAAACGCCGGGTTAAGCCAATTTGACACTGTTCGCGTAAATAGTCGCCAGCCGGTTGCTGCTGTGGCGTTTTAAAGTGTGGTAATTGTGGATGTTGAAAGTTCAACTGCAATTGACAGGCCGCAGCAACCGCCACCGTTTGCTCAGCGGCAGCACTCAACCCCAACTCCTGATAATTCGCTTCAAATACCGTTGCTGGGCGTAACCAGTACTGCCCTTGCTGTTGCTGAGCCTCAGCCAAGTTACTGATCGTAGTTCCGTCCTTGATGGCATTCAAGACCTTAACCGCAAACCGGTCTTCTGGGTTCAAATACCGCACCTCGGGCAGTGCCACCACCGTCAGTCGCTGATCAGCCGCAAACTTCGTCAGTAATTGGCGATAATTGGCTGGTTGGGTCAACGCAACTCCGGCCAGCAGACTATTTTCGTCCACATAAGGGCGCAGTTGGTTGACCAACTGTTCAGCATTGGCTTGGTCACCCTGATTTAACCAGTAAGTCAATTCACTCTCTGCTGGCAAAATCACTTCAAGGTGCCCCAGCCAGCCCTGAATCATCGCCAACGTCATCGGCGCTTCTGTCTCGCGGGTTTGGCAAGCTGATGAAATTGCCATTAAATGCTGATACCCCGTCTGATCCTTAGCCAATAAAACGACCGGAAAAACTTGATCCGTTGCGATGCTACCAGCAAGGTCCACGGTAAGGCCGATAATCGGCTGGATATGATACTTTAAACACGCTTGGTAAAATGCCACCGTCCCATACATGACATCTCGATCCGTTAACGCCAACGCCTGATAACCACGGTCAGCGGCGGTTTTCACCAAGTCATCCAGCTGATTGGTGCTTTGCAACAGACTAAAACTACTTATCACTTGTAGTGGTACAAACCCCATCTTGCCACGCGTCCTTTCCGTAATCGGTCAATGACCGTTCTGTAATTAGTATAACAAATTCTGTTGGTTATTTTTTAGCTTTCGTTTGTGTCCAGCGTAAGTGTGCGGAGCGAGACGGGTTGAGAGTGTAATGTAAGGGGCTTCGGTGAAAGCGTCCGGGCTTGGCGGTTTTATCGAAGCCCCTTACATGCAGCTTCTCAGTCTCGCGCAGCACCATTCGGCGCGGTAGACAGAAAGCGCGTGGTTGACAATCTTCTGCAACTTCAGGAACCCTGGAAATAACAGTCCAAGTGGCGCCGGATTTTGTAACCTGAAAGCGCCGGTTTTCATGCGGCTTTGGCGAGCAAAGCGACGACAAACAGCCTTCACCCCCCAATCGCACCCAACCCTCACACTGGACACAAGCAACAGCACAAAAAAAGGAACCATTACTGGTTCCTTCTCATAAACGCACTATTCGCGTGCTTTGGCATCTGAAGCGCCAAGTAACCGAACACCGTTGGTAAAAATCAAGCCAACGATTGCGGCGATCACACCAATTTCCATTGCATTATAGGTCATAACTTCTAGGGCGCCACCGATGTAGCCAAGGACTTCACCGAAGATAACCGCCCAAAAGATAACGACTAAGTTTGCAGCTAAAGTTTTCACGTTAGACACCTCTCAATCATTAAAAGTTTAGCACAATCGGTCAAAAAAGCAATTGAAAGTTCAAGTGAAACTCAGACTAAATCATCGCTAATCTGCGATAATCAAGTACTTTTTTTCATACTGTTTAATTAAACGTCAACCCATCGCCGGCCTCGTTCAAAGCAATCGCCACCGTTGATTGTGGTGTCACTTGACCGCCAATAATCAACTTCGCTAACGGCGTTTCGACGACGTTTGTGATGGTTCGTTGCAGTGGTCGAGCACCGTATGCTGGTAAGTACCGCGCTTAGCCAACCAGTGGGTGGCCTCATCAGTGATCGTCAGGCTGATATTTTGTTCACTCAACCGTTGTGATAACCGGGCGATCAACTTACCGACAATTTGTTCAACATCCGCTAAGGTCAACGGTTTGAACATGATCGTATCATCGATTCGGTTTAAGAATTCCGGCTTGAACGACCGTTGCAATAAAGTAGCGACCGTTTGCTTCGCTTCATCCGCAATAACGCCGTTAGCATCCGTGCCATCCAGTAAAATGTCGGACCCCAAGTTAGAGGTCATGATTAGCAAGGTATTTTTAAAGTTAACCGTTCGACCCTGACTATCCGTTAATCGGCCGTCATCAAGCACCTGTAAGAGCACGTTGAAGACGTCTGGATGCGCCTTTTCAATTTCATCGAAGAGCACGATGGTGTACGGGTGCCGACGCACGGCCTCCGTTAACTGACCGCCTTCCTCGTAGCCAATGTAACCAGGCGCCGCCCCAACTAACCGAGAGACTGACTCTTTTTCCATGTACTCACTCATATCGATTCGAACCATTTGATCTTCCGAATCAAAGAGATCTTCAGCCAATGCTTTGGCAAGTTCCGTTTTCCCAACCCCAGTTGGCCCTAAAAATAGGAAGGAACCAAGTGGCTTACTTGGATCTTGCAGACCAGCGCGTGACCGGAGTACGGCATCAGAAACCGCTTGAACGGCTTCATCTTGACCAATGACCCGTTTGTGAAGGTTGTCGGCCAAATGCAGCAGTTTTTCACGTTCAGTTGCCACCAACTTATTGACCGGAATTCCCGTCATCTCAGCCACAACCGTCGCAATTTCTTGCTCAGTCACGGATTCTTCAACCAGCCAGTCACCAGTGTGATCGGTCTGTTCCATTTCAGCCAATTCCTTTTTCAATTCTGGAATCGTGCCGTGTTGGAGCACCGCTGCCTTATCCAAATCATACTGACTTTTCGGCCTCCGTTAATTCACGGGTAGCTTATCAAGTTCGGTCTTCTTAGCGCTTAAAGCATCCAACGCTTGTTTTTCGTCTTCCCAACGCGCAGTAAGACCGTTGACCTTTTCTTTCACGTCAGCTAACGTTTTTTGAACGTCACTTAAGCGTGCTTCAGAAGCATCATCGGTTTCCTGCTTCAACGCAGCTTCTTCAACTTCCAACCGCATCATTTGCCGGCGGGCTTGATCAAGTTCCGTTGCGCCGAGTTCATGGCGACCCGAATCGAGGCCGAAGCTTCATCAATCAAATCGAGGGCCTTATCCGGCAAGTAGCGGTCCGTGATGTACCGATCTGACAGCTTGGCAGCTGCCACCAACGCGTTATCATGAATTCGCACGCCGTGGTGGATTTCAAACCGTTCACGCAACCCCCGCAAGATTGTGATCGTATCTTCAACAGTGGGTTCACTGACCTGAACTTTTTGGAACCGGCGCTCTAACGCCCGGTCCTTTTCCATGTACTGCCGGTATTCATCAGTGGTGGTTGCCCCGATCAAATGCAGCTCACCACGCGCCAACATTGGTTTCAATAAGTTACCCGCATCCATACTGCCTTCCGTCTTACCGGCACCAACGATGTTGTGAATTTCATCAATGAACATGATGATGTGGCCATCGCTCTTCTTCACTTCATTCAAGACGGCCTTTAACCGCTCTTCGAATTCACCCCGGTATTTGGCCCCGCAATCAGCCCCCATATCCAGGGAGAAAATCGACTTATCCTTCAAGTTTTCCGGCACGTCGCCGCGAGCAATCCGTTGGGCAAGGCTTCAACGATCGCCGTTTTACCAACCCCAGGTTCACCAATTAAAACCGGATTATTCTTCGTTTTTCGGGATAAGATTCGCGTAATCGACAAAATTTCGTCATCCCGGCCAATGATGGGATCGCGTTCACCGCTACGCATTGCTTTAACTAATTCAGTCCCGTACTTATCGAGTGCTTGAAAGCCTTCTTCTTGGTTTTTAGTAGTGATACGCTCGCCTCCCCGAATCTCAGTGACTTTATTTTTCACCTGTTGAACAGTGAAGCCTTGGCGCTGTAACCAGTCACCTAATCGACTCCCCGTCATTTGAACGACCGCAATGATCAATGTATCACTGGCAATAAACTCGTCATTTAAAGTTTGGCGAACTTCATCGGCTTTTTGAAGCAATCGGTACATATCCGGTGATAGATTTTGACCATATTGCACCGACTCACCAGCAACCGTACTGATCGAGTCCATTTCGTGGTCCAGTTCTGCGTTCAATGCGTCAAGATCAACGCCTAAATCACTAAAGATTTGGCGGTCCAGTTGACCTGGCTGAATTAAGATTTTAAAGAGGTGGGACACCCCGATGTTTTGTTGTTTACGATTAACCGCAACGGTTTGGGCTTCGGAAATGGCATCCGTCACCGACTGCGTTAAGAGTTCTGGATTCATTGTGAGTTCAGCGTCCTTTGCTTTAATTTCATTTTAATTTATTTGAGCATAGGTTAATTTTAGCATAGGTCATTTCACTGTGGGTATTAATTTGACCTTTTTTGACCAAGAGTGTAAAAGACCCGCGGTTAGACCCCAGAATATAAGGGAAAGAGCGGTTGGATTCCCGGGTTTGGAATCTAACCGCTCTTTCCCTTATATGGCCGGGGTCTGCGGGGCTTTTACACGTTTCGGCTACATAGCAGCTAAAACTACCCTACTTCCCCGACCTCGCAAACACATCCGCCGCCGGCTTAAACCCCCAGAACTTGTGCCCCTTATAAGTCTGCTGCGCCAACTTACCATGAACCGCCATCGGCTTGCCACGCTTGGTTTTAATCTGAAATTTAATTTCCTCGCCAGCTAAAAGCGCCGTGACTTCCTCAGCCGTAAACCGGTGACCACCCCAAACTTGGTTGAACTTAACTTCTTCACCCGTTTTGGTCTTACCACTGGTTTTAGCCTTTTGCGGGTATTTTTTGACTAATTTCGTCGGTTCACCAACTAACTGTCGCAGTTTATCAGCGTTGGCCACCATTAACGGCAAGTCGTGTTCGACCGTTTGCGTTGCCGTCATCAACAGCTGATCTGGTGGCAATTCAAATCGACCAACTTGGTCCATCAGCGTTAACAATCGCTTCGTGGCATTGGTACTACTGATGATGGTGCCTTCAGTCAAAATGGCTGAAATCGTCCCCACATCCGTCATGCTAAACTGCCCCTTGCGCTCCTTTAGCAGTGCGGTCGGGCCACTCGTAATTTGAGAAACCGTTGATACCCGGGTTGCCCCAGTCCCGATGTTGTGTTGTTGTAAATAGTTCATCAACCACTTCATCTTGGTGCGACCGGTTTCTTATTCGCTCCTTCAAAAATAAACGGCGCCGCTTGAGGCCCTACAGCTCGCTGAACGGCCCCCTCATCCGAGTCCGCGTCACCGATTTGCCGAGAACTGTCATAAATTAACTTATAATTCAATGCCACCGGAACGTTAAACGCCGTCTTAAACGCCGGATAATCCGCTAATTCTGCGGTGATGTGGTCAAAAACGTAGTCCTCACCCAACATTGCTAAAAAGTTCTTTGCTACAACTTCGTAAATGGCTGGGCCAGACTTACTATATTTGCTTAACATCGACAACGATCCCGGCACTTTTTCACCAGGTCGGTTGGCCCCGTGATCAACGCTACCAGTTGTCACATGCGATGGCCGTGGTTGCCGGTGCGTCAGCAACTGCTGGTCCACACTGACCACTTTGGCAATCGCTGGCACTAACGGCAGTAACTGTTTAAATTGGCCCATTGAGATTTTGGCATCATCCGTCCGCGGATAGCTAACGATCTTAGCTTCATACATTTTTTGATAGGTCGCCAAAACCTCCTTGGCGTTATACCCTCTTGGGGCTAGAATCGACGCCAAATTAGACAGGTCCAATAACTTAGGCGGCCCTGAATGCCGACGGGTCGTTTTAACATTGGCGACCGCACTCGGGTGATACTGAGTCATTTCACGTTGCGCATCGGCTTCGCTGGCATGACGATATGGCGCCGCTGCTTCGTCATCCTTAAATTTTCGAGCAAACACGTGCTTTTGAGGGTCCTGAAATTTCACTTCATAGTAAGCTTTCCGCCGGTATGTTTTGCGCGCCTGATCTTGTTCGTAGACGTGGCGCGCCATCAACGACTTCAACCGACCTTCTCGAACAACCCGGACTGGATAACCGGCCTGTTTTGTCACCGTCGTCGCGATTCGAGTCAACTGCATCGACAGATAATCCATTTGCTTCGGGCATCCGACTTCAAAAAATCACCGTCTTGTTTGGCAGTCGTGAGATCCTTAATTTGATAAAATCCGCTTTGAATCGACCGCGCTTCTTCATCGGCAAAATACAGTCGTTTAACCGGTTTACGCCAGTTAATCGCTTCAATAATCTCCCAAGCCAACAATTCACCCTCACCCGAGGGATCCACATCGGTGGCAATCACGAGTGCTGAACAATCCTTAACGGCCTTCTTCAAATCAGCTAAATCACCCTTGGCTGACTTCTTGCGACCCGTTCGCGGATTCTTGCTCACAATGGGCTGTTTTTCCCACGTAAAGTCACTGATCGTCCACGGTAGGTGTTCTAACTTCCACGACCGATACCGACTCACTTGGTCTTCTGGTACCTGATCTTTAGGATCGACGAATTCCAGCAGGTGCCCGTGAGAATGCACGATCCGAAACGTTTTACCACCAAACGTCCCAGTCGTTCCTCCAAGCGCCGTCGCAAAGTTCTTCGCCGCACTTGCCTTTTCACAGAGAATGGCGTAATCCGTCATAAACATTCATCCTTTAACTTCAAATTTAATGCTACTTGGTTTAGTTTACCAAAATTCGCTGATTAGCGAAAGTATGTTCGCTGTTGACTTAATTGATCCTTACGTTTGTGTCCAGCGACAGTGTGCGGAGCGAGACGGGTTGAGAGCGGTGTGTAGGGGCACTTTGGTGAAAGCGCCTGGGCCTGGCGGTTTTATCGAAGTGCCCCTACATGCAGCTCTCAGTCTCGCGCAGCACCATTCGGCGTGGTGGCCAGAAAGCGCGTGGTTGACAAGTCCTTACAACTTCAGGAGCCCTAGAAATAACAGTTTAGGTGGCGCCGAATTTTGTAGCCTGAGAGCGCTGATTTTTATGCGGCTTTGGCGAGCGAAGCGATGACAAACAGCCAACACCCAAATTACACCCAACACTTACGCTGGACACAAACAACCATCAAAAAAGGACAACGCATTCAACTACGCTGTCCCATCAAACTATGTTCTATTTCAAGTTCAATTCATTCATCTTCAAAATCACATCAACCGCCTGATTCATCGTTTGCAACGAAACATATTCAAACCGGCCATGCATGTTTTCGCCACCCGCAAAGAGGTTTGGCGTTGGTAAGCCCAAGAAGGAGATCTTCGAGCCATCAGTACCGCCCCGAACCGGTGCGATATCTGGCTTGATGCCCAGTGCTAACATCGCGTTCTTCGCCAGTTCAACCACTGACATATCCTTTTCGATGACTTCGCGCATGTTGTAATACTGATCCTTGAGCGTTACGACTACCGTATCCGGACCGTATTTGGCATTCAACTGATCCGCAATCCCCGCGAAAAGATGCTTACGCGCTTCGAAGCGTTGACGGTCGTGATCTCGAATGATGTAGCCTAAATCGGCCGTATCTACGTCACCACTGATTTTATAGAGGTGAAAGAACCCTTCCCGGCCTTCGGTTGCTTCTGGTCGATCGTGGGCAGGCAGTGCGTTATGGAAGTCAATTGCCAGTTGATTGGCGTTGACCATGACGCCCTTCGCTTCAGCTGGGTGGACGTTGGTCCCGGTAATGTGAACCCGACCATCCGCTGCGTTGAAGGTTTCGTATTCCAGTTGACCAAGTGGCCCGCCATCAACCGTATAGGCCACGTCAGCACCAAAGTCGGCAACGTCGAATCGGTCAGCACCAGTGCCGATTTCTTCATCCGGCCCTAAACCGACTTTGATCGTACCGTGCTTGATTTCTGGATGAGTCAGCAAGTAGGCCATCGCCGTCATAATTTCAGCGACCCCCGCCTTATCATCGGCTCCCAGTAACGTCCGGCCATCCGTGGTGATCAGCGTGTGACCCTGGTACTTTTTCAAACTTGGAAATACCGCTGGGTCAAGCTGATACTTACCCGCCTCATCTAACGGAATGATCGATTTGCCATCGTAGTTTTCAACGATTTTAGGGGCCACGTTTTCCGCGTTAAAATCGGCTGTGTCAACGTGGGCAATGAACCCCAACGTCTTAACGGCTTGATCCGTATTAGCTGGCAACGTTGCGAACGCGTAACCACTTTGATCGTTAACATGCACATCGCTCATGCCGATTTCATTCAATTCAGCAGCTAACTGTTGAATGAACACCACTTGACTCTGGGTTGATGGCACCGTTTCACTGGTTTCATCTGAACGCGTTTCAATCTTCACATATTTTAAAAAACGGGGTAATAACTGCTCGTAAGTCATCGTGAACTTCCTTTCTAAATAAACGTGAACGGATCCGTGTTTAACTGTGACGCAACGACTTCAAGCGACCAATTGTTGTCAGTCGCCCACTGCTTAAACAGCGCCGTCAGTTTGGGTTTACAAATACTTTCGATATGGTGCCCGGGATCAACTACCGGGAAATCAGCCGCAATCATGTCATGGCCAGTATGGTAGTAGACGTCCCCAGTCACGTAAGCGTCCGCGCCTAAGCGTTGTGCTAACTTAAAGAATTTGCCGCCATCGCCACCTAATACCGCGATGCGTTGAACGGATTTGGTTTCATCGGCCGCAATTAATCGCAGGCCAGGGACGTTGAAGACTTGCTTACAGTGTTCCGCGAACGCCCGCACCGTCATCGGCGCTGGCAAGTTACCGATTCGACCCATCGCATACTGATGACCATCACCGGCTAGCGGGCTGACGTCGATGGTTGGGTGACCACCAGGATAGACATCGTTGATGGCACTTCTCACCGTTGCCAGTTGGGACTCGGTTACCCGCGCTTGAATGCCAAACTCTTCGACGTGGTTGCGTTCACCTTCAGGCCCTAATTCTGGATCAGCACCGGCTAACGGCGTGTACCAAGTGTTACCACTCCATTCGAAACTAGCCCCTTCGTAATGGGTCATTTGACCGGCGCCGGCACCGACCATCGCTAAGCGAACAGCATCGGCGTAAACCGATTGTACGTGAACCGTCACCGTATAAATGGGTTCTTGATACCCGGCGACCATGCCGCTCAAATCCTGTAACCCAAGTGCCTCTGCCAGCCAGTCATTCATGCCACCATCGGCACTATCAAGGTTCGTGTGAGCCGCGTAAACCGTGATGCCGTGTTGGAGCAACGTTGCATACATCTGATTTTGCGGATCACTTAAATCTAAGTTTTTCGCCGGATGAAACATCATTGGATGATGGGCAAAAATCAAATCTGCGCCTACTTCAATAGCTTCATCAACCACTTCTGGTCGAACGTCTAGCGTGACTAACACCTTATGAACCGGGGCCGACAACGCGCCTAATTGAAGACCAACCGGATCTTTCGGTTCCGCCAAATGCTTGGGTGCAAACTGTTCAAAACGATCAATCAACTCACTTACTAGCATTAAGAATAACCTCCTGAATTTGATCACGCTGTGCTTGGAACTCCGCAATTTTAGCTGCTGGGGCGTTTTTGGCCTGCTGCATCGTGGTGATCACTTGATCGAGTCTGGCCTGTTCACGGCGCCATTTTTGTTGTAAAACGGGACTCTTTTCTTGTAGCAGAAACGGGCCAAATTTAAGTTCAACCGGCGTGTACGTAATCGGCGTAGCTACTGGATCGGCGACAATAATTTCGTAAACGTGACCATCTTCTTCCAAAATCCGTTCCGCTTGAATCTCGTAAGCGTGGTTCTGCAACCAGCGCCGTACATTATATTCGCCAACGTTGGGCTGTAAAATCAGCCGTTCCGTATGCGTTAGGTGTGCTTGACCTGCTTCCAAAATTTTAGCGATCAGGGTCCCGCCCATGCCGCAAATTGTCACCGTATCAATGTGATCTTCTGGCTGAATCGCCGCTAAGCCATCCGCTAACCGTGGAATAATGCGGTCAGTTAATCCCTCCGCCTGAATTTCAACCGCGGCGTTTTCGTATGGGCCACGAACAACCTCACCGGCAATGCCGTAACTCAATTGACCTTGCTGTGCCAAGTGAACTGGTAAGTACGCGTGGTCCGAACCGATATCGGCAACCCGTGCGTCTGCTTTAACAAAATCCGCCACCGTTTGTAGGCGGTTGGACAGGTGTGTCCCATTCATAACATTCTCTCCTTTGACCTCCAGCATCGCGTCATCGGCAACGCTGTGGTACTGACTTATCACTTATTATACTAGGATTGGTTTCGGGTTGTCGATTTCCCACCAAACTTTTTAAAGCAACTTGCAAACTCATCACGTAGCTATTAAAAAAGCCGGCACAACGAACAACGTCGTGCCGACTAGAACCATCTTTATTCCAAGAAATCTTTCAGTTGCTTTGAACGTGATGGGTGGCGTAGCTTCCGGAGCGCCTTAGCTTCGATTTGACGAATTCGTTCCCGAGTAACGCCGAAGACTTTCCCAACTTCTTCAAGGGTCCGCGTCCGACCATCGTCTAGGCCAAACCGTAACCGAAGGACGTTTTCTTCCCGGTCAGTCAACGTGTCCAAGCCGCTTTCGAGTTGTTCCTTCAACAATTCGTAAGCGGCGTGGTCGGCTGGTGACGTAGCGTCATCATCTTCGATAAAGTCACCCAAGTGAGAATCGTCCTCTTCACCGATTGGGGTTTCCAATGAAACGGGTTCTTGCGCGATCTTCAAGATCTCACGAACCTTTTCCGTTGGCATGTCCATTTCGGCCCCAATTTCTTCAGGGGTAGGTTCACGCCCTAAGTCTTGGAGCAATTGCCGTTGAATCCGAATCAACTTGTTGATGGTTTCAACCATGTGAACTGGGATCCGAATGGTCCGAGCTTGGTCAGCAATGGCCCGTGTGATGGCTTGACGAATCCACCAAGTGGCGTAAGTTGAGAACTTGAACCCTTTACGGTAATCGAACTTTTCGACCGCCTTCATCAGACCCATGTTCCCTTCTTGGATCAAGTCCAAGAATTGCATCCCACGACCAACGTAACGTTTAGCAATGGAAACCACCAACCGTAAGTTAGCTTCGGCCAATTCTTGTTTAGCTTCTTCGTCGCCTTCTTCGATCCGAAGGGCTAACGCAACTTCTTCGTCGGCCGTTAACAACTTAACCCGACCAATTTCCTTCAAATACATCCGAACAGGATCGTTGATCTTGACACCAGATGGTGCTGACGTATCCTTTAATTCGGCTTTGCTGACCTTCTTGGCCGCTTTGACCGCCCGAGCATCCGGATCACCCTTTTCGTCAACAACGCTGATCCCAGCATCTTCGACCTTTTCTAAGAGTTGGTCCATCTTCTTAGCGGTTAAACTAAATGGGGACGCAATTTTGTCTGATAAGACATCGTAAGTTACTTGGCCCTGTTTCTTGTAGGTTTTCACCAAGTCCTTGATTGCTTTATCAAATGCCTTTTGATCAAAAGTTTTATCATTTGTTTCTTTTGCCATTAGAGAGCCCCCTAAGCTTGTTTTTTAGACTGCTTTTGTTGCTGTAATTTAATGATCTCGATGACCAGTTGACGTTGTTGGTCACGATCACCTAACCGGGTCGCTTCCTGTAACGCTTGTTGCTGATTGCGTAACTGATCTTCAAGTGGCGCATCGTTCATGATCACCTGCAAGTAATCGTCGATCTCAGTGTCAACGGCGGTGTCACTCAACTGCATCGATTCCAACTCGATGAGTAAGTTTTGTAAGTGGTCATCTTGAAGATAATCAATGAACTGCGCTGGTGCGTAGTCCTGATGCGTTTCAAAGTATCCCTGAGCCATGGTGTAAATGAGCTGATAATCATCATGCACGAAGCTAAAGCCAGCCACGCCGGTCACCCGCAACCAAACGTCGCGTTCGTGAAGCATGCGAAACAACAGATTTCGCTCCGCGCGTTCCGTTCGACTGAGTGGGGTTGTTTGCCGATGTTGTTGCACAACGGCTGGTGCCGGTGGCATATCGGCGTCACCATAGTTACCATAAGATTGAGTGGGCGGTGGTGCAATCTGCGGTGTTGGCGCTGGTGGCCGAACCATGCTGAGTTGCTGCCGCAAACTGGCCTTATCTAATTGGAAGGTCGTTGCCAGTTGAGTGAGGTAAACATCCTGCTCAACTGGCGAACGAACCGTTGCCAATAACGCAATCACGTCATCGAGGTAATTTAACCGCCCCGTATCGGACTGAACGTCATACTGCGTTTTAAGGTACCGCATCATAAAAGCGACTGGCGTTTCCTTAGCCGTTGCTAAAGCATCGGCTAACTTTGCTTCGCCATACTGTCGTCGATACTCATCGGGATCCATTCCTTCGGGCATCTGGATAACACCCAACGTTAGGCTGGAATTATCCTGTAAGATCTTTAATGCCCGCTGAGTCGCTTTTTGCCCCGGCGTATCACCATCATAACAGACGTAAACCTGCTTTGTGATCCGCTGAATCGCATAGATCTGCTCCTCAGTCAAACTGGTCCCCATCGATGCAACGCCGTTATCGACTCCAGATTGGTGAGCCGACATGACGTCCATAAAGCCTTCAAATAAAATCAGACTACCTTGTTTTCGAACCGCCCCCCGAGCCTGATCAAAGTTGAATAGGACTCGTCGCTTATTGAACAATTCCGTTTCCGGGCTGTTCAGGTACTTGGTTGATCTGGCAACTTCGCCAACAATCGACCCGAAAACGCGATTTCTTGACCAGACTCATTACGAATTGGGTACATGATTCGATTAACAAACCGATCACGTAACTCACCATCCTGATTTTCAATAAACAACCCCGAATGACGTAACGTCTGGTAATCAATCTGTCGCTGTTCAAAGAACGGCTTCAACAACTGTTGGTCAGAGGCGTACCCTAACCCGTAATCGTTGATCGTCTGATCCGTTAAACTCGCTCATGCAGGTAATCTAACGCTGGCTGCCCCGCTTCGGTATTCATCAAAATATGGTGATACAACTTAGTTGCTTCTTGGTGCAGATGAATCAACTGATTCGTCGGTGATTGTGGGTCAGACTGCCCACTGGTTCCGGCGGCCTGCCGCGTAATGGTTGCATCCAACTCAACGTGTGAGAAATCGGCAACTTTAACAACGGCTTCTTGGAAGCTCAAATTTTCAAGTTCCATCAAGAACTTAAAGACGTTACCCCCACGGCCACAGCTAAAACAGTGAAAAATCTGTTTATCTTCCGAAACCGAAAAAGAAGGCGTCCGTTCCTCATGAAACGGACACAGACCAAATAGGTTTTTACCTGATTTTTGTAATTGAACGTACTGACTAATAAAATCCACGATATCGGTTGCATCGCGGACTTGTTCAATCACGGGTTCGGGTATTCTTGCCACTGGCTCAACCCCCTTCAATTTAAGTACCAGAGTCGTGTTTCTACCAATAATATGCCACGCCAAATTGCTTGACGTCTAACGGGCGTTACGATAGCGAGATCACTTTCGCTACCATTACGCTTGAACACATTGTCAAAACGACGATTCGTTTATAGGATATCTTTCTCTTTTGCAATGCATTGCGTACGTAATTACATAATAGCAAACCTCCACCTATTACGCAACTATAACCACTTGGATCGTTCATGAAGTTTTTTAGTTAACGGCCTATATAAGTTATCGTTTTCAAACCACGAATTTCCGCCTATAATCAGGTTAACGTAACGTCGAATTTCACGCAGAAAGTAGGTTCGCGATGTTTACTTATGACAATCAAACTCATTGGCAGCCCCAAAGTGGGCACCAACAATCACCCATTAATCTAGTTGCCCCCTTTACAGCAGGCGGTACGGCGACATTACCGTTTCAGATCACCGCACCTTATCAGCTCCATCTAGAAACTGACGATCACACCACCATTAAGGTTCTGGGCGAAGGGGCTGCTTCAATTTTCAATCGTGCATTTCAGTTCACCCAAGTGCATTTTCACTGCCCCTCAGAGCATCTGATCAAGGGGCAACCAAGTGCACTTGAAATTCATCTAGTTCATCAAAATACGATCGGTCAGCTTTGCGTTGTAGCGTTAATGGTCAACCAAGGCCCCGCCGATACGACTTTGCAAACGTTGATCGATCAGTTTAGTGCCGGTCATGAGGTGCCACTCACGCTCACGCTATCGCACTGGGCACCACAAGCCGCTACGGGCTACCACTACCTTGGTTCGCTCACCACACCGCCACTTACCGAGGGCGTTGAATGGCTGGTGATCACTAACCCGGCCCTAACAGTAAGTGCCGAACAAGTGCAATGGTTCAAAACCCACTTCGGTGCTAATCAACGCCAACCACAAAATCGAGCTGATCGGCCAATTATTTATTACGGCGCATGATCAATGATTGACATGTCCTCAAATCCGAATAAGTTAAACATAACGGCCACGGTATAACCCACACCATACCCGCTAGAATAACCAAAAGGAGTGTTTTTCATGGCAATTGTTGAAACTGATTTTCAAAAAATTCTGACTAGTCGTCATGCTACCCGGCAATTTGATACCAGCGTTACGATCAGTCGCACCGAAATGTTACAAATGCTAGACGAGGCAATGACCGCCCCTTCGGCATTAAACCGTCAACCTTGGCGCGTTGTTGTTATCGACAGTGACGATGCCCGCAAAACCCTCAAGCCACTCATGGGGACTAACGGGACGCAAAACCCAACTGCTTCCGCCTCGTTTTATTCCTGGCAGATCTCAAGACAAGTGAACACATCGGTTCCGTTTTTGACGCTGCCGTTTCTGCAGATAAAATGAGTCAAGCTGCTAGAGACCACCTTGAACCCATCATTAATAAGATCGAACAAGCCTCACCGAAACCAGCTTTGCAAGCCGCATTATCCATGGATACCGCTTTGGCAATCATGCAGTTTATGCTAGTTGCTCAAGAACACGGCTACGATACTGGCGCAATGACTGGCTTCGACCATGATCATATCGTCAGTGCGTTAGATTTAGACGCTAACCGTTACGCCCCCGTGATGTTGATTGCAGTTGGTAAGGCCGTTGGTCAATTAAGCGCTTCTTACCGGGAACCAGCTAGTCAGATTACGACGTTTAAGTGATGATTGACTAAATACGACTGGCTTCCAAGTCTTGCTGGTCACGTGATAAAGCTCGGGACTCGACCAGATCAACGACCTGCCTTCTGCCACGCTTAGGCGCACTCTGGCATCGTTTGTTTCGGCTCGGTTTTAACTTTTTTAATTCCAGTTAACTTATACCCAGTGAAGTTTGGTACTTAACCGATTTCGGGCTGCCACGCCGAAACGTGGGAAATAGCGCAGATTCCGGCCATATAACTAAATAACGCAGTAGCTCGCCGGTTTTTGGCGAGCTACTGCGTTATTTAGTTATATTCTGGAATCTAACCGCGCTATCTGCCACTCTCTATTAAAAACCAGTCCGAACATCACATCCGGGCTGGTCATTAATTTACAGATTTCATTAATAGCATAACATTATCATAGCACTTTTTGACGGATTCGCCAAATGGTAACGTGCTAATGACGTTATTTAACGATTAATTGGTTCAAATCACCTAAGCGTAAGATCAATTGAGCTAATTGGCTCAATTGGCTTAAGCGGTTGTTCTTGACCTTTTCATCGTCAGCCATGACCATCGTTGCTTCAAAGTAAGCGTTGATAGCTGGTTTCAACCCAGCTAAGGCGTTGTAGTAGGCTGGAATGGCTAAACCGGCTGCTTTGGCAGCAACTTCGTTAACGGCGTCATACAAGCCCTTTTCACTATCGTTTTCAAACAGTGCTGGATCAACGGCAGTCACCTTATCAGCATCCGCTTTTTGGGCAAGCCGCAAGACCCGGTTCAAGGCTTCAATCGTACCCTTGAAGTCGTCATCGGTTTGGTGATCACTCAAGACTTGCGCAGCAGTGAAGTTATCCAGCAAGTCGGTGTTAGGCCCTTCAATCACGGCATCAACCACGTCATGCTTAACCTTTTCACCCAACAATGTAACTTTGATTCGATCCTTCAAGAAGGCTTCAACGGCACTTACTTGAGCGGCTTGATCAAGTTTAGGGGCAACGTTAGCGGCCGTTTCAGCAGCAATCGCAGCGTTCACCAAATCTTGATCAAAGTGCCAGTCATTGGCGCGAATGATCCGAACGATCCCGGTTGCTTGACGACGCAAGGCGTATGGGTCGTTTGAACCGCTTGGTACCATGCCGGCAGCGAAGAAGGTCAAGATACTATCCAACTTATCGGCAAGGGCTAAAACAGCACCTTCCGTTGAAGCTGGCAAGTCGCCATCAGCTGAAATTGGCATGTAGTGTTCCCGAACGGCTTGCGCAACGGCAGGGGTTTCACCGTTTAACAAGGCATACTTTTCACCCATGACCCCTTGAAGTTCAGCAAATTCACCGACCATCCCAGTCACCAGGTCAAACTTGTAGATTTGAGCAGCTCGCGTAACGTCCTTCAATTGGGCCTCAGTTAAGCCAAGCGTTTGACCCAACTTGCCAGCAATTGCGGTGACCCGTTGCATCTTCTCGTACATCGTGCTGATCTTGTCGTGGAAGCTAACCGTCTTCAACCGTTCAACGTAATCGTTGATGGTTTGCTTTTGGTCTTCTTCATAGAAGAACATGGCGTCTGACAACCGAGCTGCCAACACCTTTTCGTTCCCAGAGATCACGTTTTCCAAGTGGTTATCGTTCCCGTTACGAACTGAGATGAAGTGTGGCAACAACTTGCCGGCTTTGTCTGAAACGTAGAAGAAACGTTGGTGATCACGCATTGAAGTAATCAGTACTTCGTCAGGAATTGCTAGGTATTTGTCATCAAAACCACCCGCGAAGGCCGTTGGCCATTCAACTAAGTTGGTGACTTCTTCCAACAGGTCTTCGTTGATCTTAACGACCCAGTTGTTGTCAGTAGCTAACCGGTCGATTTGCGTCCGGATCTCGGCTTTACGCTTAGCAGCGTCCGCGATCACAAATTCACTCGTTAAAGCGGCTTCGTAATCGGTGGCCGTGTTCAAGGTCACAGTCTTGCCCAAGAACCGGTGGCCGCGAGTTTCACGATCAGTGGCTACGTCCAAGATTTGGAATGGAATCACTTTGTCGTCCAACAAAGCCACCAACCATTTGATTGGGCGGATATATTCAAAATGGTAACTGCCCCACTTCATCATCGTTGGGAAAGTCATCCCAGTGATGACGTCCTTTAAGCCGGCAAGCACTGATTCAACGGGTTGACCCGCGATGTGCTTGTTGACGTAGACGTATTCAGTCCCCTTCAATTCCTTGAAGGTAATGTCGTCAACGGTGACGCCTTGACCGCGAGTAAAGCCTTGAGCAGCCTTTGACCAGTTGCCGTCTTTATCCAAGGCGATCTTCTTAGCTGGGCCCTTCACTTCTTCGTCAACGTCGGGTTGCTTATCAGCTAAGCCCGTCAATTGAATGGCCAAACGGCGTGGCGTTGAAAATGACTTGATGTCATCAAACTGATCCGTTCGTCCTTCAGGTATTTCTTGGTCTTTTGAACTAATTGTTTGATGCTGGGCGTGACCACGTGCGCCGGCATTTCTTCCAATCCGATTTCGAGTAAAAAGGTGTGTGCCATTATTTCTCGTCCTCCCCGTCTGCTAATAATGCTTGTCGCTTAGCTTCATCTTTAATCAATGGGAAGCCAAACTTCTTTCGTTCAGCAACAAAGGCCCGCGCGATACTCCGTGCCATGTTCCGGATTCGTGATAAATACCCGGCCCGTTCAGTAACGGATACGGCACCACGCGCATCCAACAAGTTAAAGGTGTGTGAACACTTCAACACGTAGTCGTAAGCTGGGTGCACGAGGCCGTTAGCGATTTGCTTTTTAGCTTCAGCTTCGTAATCGTCAAACATCTTCAACAACATCGCTTGATTGCTTTCTTCAAAACTGTAAGTTGAGTGTTCAATTTCAGGTTCACGGAAGATATCACCGTAAAGCACACCGTCGCCCCATTCAAGGTCGAACACGTTATCAACGTCTTGGATGTAAGAAGCCAGTCGTTCCAGACCGTAAGTGATTTCTGAGGTCACTGGGTCAACTTCAAGACCACCGACGATTTGGAAGTAGGTAAATTGGGTAACTTCCATCCCGTCAAGCCAAACTTCCCAACCAACACCGGCACAACCCATTGATGGGTTTTCCCAGTTATCTTCAACGAATCGGATATCATGTTCCAAAGGATCGATGCCGAGTTCCTTTAAACTGTTTAAGTAAAGTTCTTGGATGTTTTCAGGTGATGGCTTCATGACAACTTGGAATTGGTGGTGTTGGTATAACCGGTTAGGGTTTTCCGCGTACCGACCATCGGCTGGCCGACGTGAAGGTTCCACGTAAGCAGCGTTCCAAGGTTCTGGTCCAATTGCCCGCAAGAAAGTGTAAGGACTCATGGTCCCGGCACCCTTTTCAGTATCGTAGGCCTGCATCAACATGCAACCCTGTGCGGACCAATATTGTTGCAAGGTCAGAATAATTTGTTGCATTGACAATTTCTTGGTCATAAAACAAGTTCCTCCTAAGATAATGTGACGGGTAAGAAAGTCAGGGGTAAACCAACAAAAAAACGCCCCTATGTAGTCTCGTCGACTCACATAGGGACGAAAAAATTTTCGCGGTTCCACCCTACTTCTGGGTGACCCCAGCAGCTTCGTTTGATTCAGCTCTAAAAGTGCCAATCAATTCACCGTTTTCTCCGGCTTACACCAACCCCGGAGTCGCTAATAAGCGGTTGAACTGACCCTCTTTTTTCAATGCCAATCACTATTCAATTCTGTTTTATCATAAGCGTTGCGGGAGGGGTTGTCAAGGCAGAGCGTGGAAAGAAGCGATTAGGGAGCGGCACATAAGTGACTTCTGCCAGAATCCCCGGTCTTGGGGGATTGTGGTAGAAGGTCCTTATGTGCAGTTCCCTGCTTCTTTCCGCGCGTTTCGGTGCGGTAGCCAAAAAGTACCGGGATGCCAAGTTGGCCCAATTACAGAAAAGCCAAGAAGACTAATTGACCTAGCGCCGAAATTTGTTGCCTACACGCACAAGGTGTGGAGAAAAACGTGCATCTTTCAGTTTTTTCAGAACACATTTATCACTCCCGCTTCTCCGCAATCAACCGGTTCAACTGCCGCACCCGCCGTTTCGCCTGCCACATAAATAAACACCATAATGCCACGTAGATTACTGCCAATTCAACCGTATAGCTCAATAGCCACATCAATTTCAGCGGAAACCAGCCAGCCAGTATAGCTAATGGCGTGAATAACAGAAAAGTCAGTCCAGCATGGATACTGGTTTGCTGGACAATACTCAACCGTTCCGCTTCAAACACAACGGCCGAACCGCTGAAAACAACGCCCATTAAAAACCACAACCCGGCCGAAGATACCGTTGCCCATAAATTCGTACTAAATTCTGATACAAAAGATGGACTAGAAGGCATAAAAACGTCTGCACCATAGCCTACTGAAAACGCCAACGCCATCATAAATCCAATCGCGATACCAATGATGCCTCCTGATACTAGTCTTGTCAGCCATTTCATCATTTCAAAAACGCCTCCCGAATATTTTTCATATACCGCCGCGATGTATACGTTGCATCTCCCGTAATCAGGTGAATTTGATAGCTCCCTTGTTTGGTCAGCGAAAAAGATTCAATTGCCGTTTTGCTCACGATTTCAGAGCTAGAAATGGCGATGAACGACACCCCCGAAAGTCGGTCACGTAGTTCGTACAACCGTTCCCGCATCCGATAAACCCCATCCGCCGTTTCACACATGACCACCCTAGACTGCGTGTAGAACCGAATGACCCGGTACAGCGGGACCACGATTCGTTGTTCTTGCTGATAACCAATTAACGTGGTTTGATTCACCAATCGATCAATTGAGACCGCTAATGTTACTAAATCAGGTGTTTTTTCCGATGCATTGATCGTAATCATCGGTTCCGTGAACCGTTGTGCAATGTTAAAAAGAATGTTCATGTGGCTCCCCCCTATCTCTGACTAAAGTGTACCTAATTTCTAACTCGTTAACTAGGCTGGTAAACTAACTGGTCGTTTTTGGTGACCAATCGGCGCTAGCCCGTTTTAAAGCGCACACGTAAAAGCACCAAATAACGGGCCTCATCTTGCCCTTTACTTGGTGCTCCTACGTGCATTTTTCAGTTTTTCAAATACCTTTAATCACATCATCAACGAATTCAGTCTAAGGACTAATCCTCATCGTGTTTCCGGCGACCAACACCCAAGGCACCCAAAGCACCCAAGATACCCAGTCCCAACGCAGCCCACGCACTAGGCGTTTGTTCATTAGTTTGTGGCAAGGTCTTAGCAGCGGCCTTGTTTGAAGCCTGTTGCGTTGCGAGCCGTGGTTGTCGCACTGGCGGTTGATTCACTTTCCGATGTAGCAGTGGCGTTCGCAGAAACCGTCGTCGTAGTCGGCTCAGTCGCTGTTGCTGCTGACTGACCAGTGACTTGTGGTTCGGTTGCTGTAACTGCGTGACTTGCCTTCGACTCATCGGTCGTTACCGCTGGCGTTGTCCCGGTCTTACCAGTCTCTGAGGTTGTTCCAGTTTCCGGTGTTGTTGCCACCGTATTTTCCGGCGTGGTCGTCGTGGTTGTCTCCGGCGTGGTTTCAGGAGTGGTCTCCGGTGTAGTTTCAGGTGTCGTTTCTGGCGTCGTTCCCGGATTGTCAGTCCCACCATTGCCGTTATCGCCACCGTTACCCGGATCAACAACTGCATTTGCTTGGTAGTAAATGGTTGTTGCGCTATCCGCTGGCGTTGCCACTGGTGCTGGATAATCAGCCGCAACCTGCGCCGTCAATGGTGTGTAACCCGTTACCGTTGGTGCAGTTTGTTCACCGTATGGTTGTTGCGCCGTGGCAACTTGTTGGTGGGTCACTTGATCCGTTGTAACCGCCCAAGTGATCGTCTGAGTGGTTGCCTCGTGAACCGGCGTGGTCGTGCCGGCAACCCAGTAGTTGATCGTCCGGGTCGTGGTAACCGTGTCGTGAGTCAGTTCATGGGTCAAATGCACGGTAATGGCATCCGCATCCCCAGGTTTAAAGGTGTACGCAACCGTAGCAGACTGGCCGTCACTCAGTTGATAACCGGCCGGCACCACAACGGTGTACGTCCCGGTTTCATCGGTCTTACCTTGCAGCGTATCCGCTAAGTCGGTGAGTGGTTGTTTCGTCACATCATCTACATAGCTCACAGTCAAGTCCTGTGGGTCAGCTTGGTAGTAGATTGTTGCCGTGCTATCCTTCAACTGATCAGTCGACCCTTGAAGCGCACCCGGATAATCAGACGTGACACTGGTTGGGGTTGCCGTGTAGCCTGCCACGCTTGGCGCAGTGACTTCAGCGTAACTCGTTTGTGGTGTCATCACTTGATTACCAGTCACATCATCGGTTGACACATTCCAGTTAACCGTTTGAGTCGTCGCATCATGAACCGGCGTTGTGGTTCCATCAAGGTAGTAGTTGATCGTCCGCGTGGTGGTAGCCGTGCTGTGAGTGATCCCGTGAGTTAAGTGAACGGTAATCCCATCCGCGTCACCAGGTTCAAACGTGTAGTCAACGGTAGCAGTTTGACCATCACTAAGTTCATAACCGGTTGGTACGACCACTGCATAAGTTCCAGTTTCATCGGTCTTACCTTGCAGCGTATCTGCCAAATCTGTGAGCGATTGTTTCGTCACATCATCAACGTACGTTACACCAATGGTCTGTGGATCAGCTTGGTAGTAAATCGTTGCCGTACTATCGGCTAATTGATCAACTGAGCCTGAGCAGCACCTGGATAGTTAGCATCGATGCTAGCTGGCGTTGCCGTGTAGCCCGTTACACTTGGTGCAGTTACTGCGGCGTAACTCGTTTGTGGCGTCATCACTTGATCACCGGTGACATCGTCAGTTGAGACATTCCAGTTAACCGTTTGAGTCGTGGCGTCATGGACTGGTGTCGTTGTGCCGTCAAGGTAGTAGTTGATTGTTCGCGTGGTGGTAGCCGTACTGTGGGTCACGCCATGGGTTAAGTGAACGGTAATACCATCTGTATCACCGGGTTCAAACGTATAGTCCACTTCAGCAGTTTGACCATTACTAAGCTCATACCCGGTTGGTACAACAACCGTATAAGTCCCAGTTTCATCAGTCTTACCTTGTAGCGTATCTGCCAAGTCCGTCAGTGATTGTTTCGTTACGTCATCCACGTAAGCCACGTTGATGGTCTGTGGATCAGCTTGGTAGTAAACCGTTGTGGTACTATCTGCCAACTGATCAACCGAACCATGAATTGCATCTGGATAACTAGCAGCGACACTGGCTGGCGTTGCTGTGTAGCCCGTTACGCTTGGTGCAGCTACTGTAGCATAACTCGTTTGGGCCGTCATCACTTGATCACCCGTCACATTGTCAGTTGAAACGTTCCAGTTAACCGTCTGAGTCGTGGCGTCATGAACTGGCGTTGTGGTCCCGTCAAGGTAGTAGTTGATTGTCCGCGTAGTGGTAGCCGTACTGTGAGTGACGCCGTGAGTTAAGTGAACGGTAATATCGTCTGCATTTCCGGGTTCAAACGTGTACGCAACTGTCGCTGGTTGATCATTACTCAAGACATACCCGGTTGGCACAACCACCGTATAGGTCCCAGTTTCGTCCGTCTTACCAGTCAATGTCGTCCCTAAATCAGTTAATGGTTGCTGAGTAGCATCATCACGTAGGTCACAGCCAAATCTTGAGCAGTTGGTGTATACGTCACCGTCCGACTTTGATCAGTTGGGGCAGTCGTGGTGGTGTCAAATGCAAATACTTGGTTGCCAGCATCAGCTGTGTAACCAGCCACCGTTGGGACGTTAACCGTTACCGTGGTCTTCGATGGCGTGTAAGTGATCACTTGGGTCACTTCATCTTGATCCGCCGTCCAATCTACCGTACCGGAAGCCGTAGCCACCGCTTTATCAGCTGGTAAGCCCACGTAGTTGACCGTGTAATTGGTCGTCTTCGAATCCGCCACCGTATGCTTATGAACGAGGTGAATCGTAATCGCATCCGAATCATCTGCCGTCAACGTGTAGGCCACGCTGGTTGCTTGATTAGTTGCGAGGTCGTAAGTCGTTGGGTATTTAGTTGCATCAACTTGGTACGTGCCGGTTTCGCCAGCAAAGTCAGCAGTCGTTTCATCTTGACCTACAACAGCCTCAGCTGCATCATCATCCACGTAAGTGACGTTTGCCGTATATTGATTTTCTGCAAGTTCGAATTGCAACGTATCGCCGTCAAAGTAGTACTGCGACACATCGCCGACCGTTGCTGTGCCGTTTGGTTCGTTAGTCCCGTAGTCACCGTGGGTTGAGTTAACAACCGTTACAACCGGTGCGCTGGTGCTATCGGTTACCACGTGATACCCGTCTGGAATCAATGCTTGATCATCGTCAGTTAACGTTGGTACGGTCAACGTGTCTTTATTGTCCGTTAACGTTTGGGTCAAATCAGGCAGCGCAATCGTGTGGTCGTTGCCATTCCGGTCAGTGTAGTGGTATTGGGCCGCTACTGTTGAGGTACTGGTCAAGGTAAGACTAGCCGTTTGGTTAGCAATCACCGGTGCGCCATCGTTGGCGTAGAAGTTGGTTTGCAAATACCCAACCTTGCCACTTTGCGCAATGAAGTCTGACGTTGTCCCGGTCATTTTGATTCGACCAGAAGTACTGTTCACTTCAAGGTTACCCGCTTCAACGATCACTGACTGGATCGTTGACCAATCCGTAACCTGATCTGCGGTGACATAACCGGTTGTATCGATGGCCGTAGTACCTTGGCCGTTATACCGAGTTGTACCGTACAACACCGTCGCGTCAATTGGTTGACCAGTGCCGCCAGCAACCGTTGTGTTCGTTGGCACCGTTACCGGGCCAGTTAGTGTGTAGGTGAAGGTTGAGCCTTGGTCATCGCCAACAGATGGTAGGTTGATTGCAACCGAAACGTTGTCGGCAATGTTATTCGTTGTATTTAACAAGTTGGTGTAAAAATCAAGTTCTGAATCGCCTCGGGTGTCTGCACTCCCCGTCTTGGTTGGCGAAATGTCTTGGTTACCGGAAGCGAAGGAAACAGCGGCGGTCATTTGGGCGCTTAGAATTGTATACCCAGCAGGTGCACCGTCCACTAAAACGGCATTGGTATCACCATCGGTTAACGTTGCATCGGTCACCTTAGTTTGGTTGGCTAGTACCGTTGTTGGCGACGTCACATACATGGCAACACTATATGTGCCAGATGGTGCATCGTCGGCATTTTGTAACCAAACACCGTACCGGCCAGTTTGGTCCGTTGCCATCGACAAACCGGTTCCTGTGAAGTCTAATTTGACACCAGTTTGGTCCGTATCCGTTTTATAGTATGAAACTTTTACACCAGCATCCAACTCGTCTTGCGGCACCACGACTGATGTAATAATCGTTTGGTTAGGAACAACGAAATAAAGTACTGGTTCATAAACGTGATCAACGTTATGTTGCGTTAACCCATTCGCAGAAATATCGACGACCCCAGTACCCCCAGGATTTCGATCATATTGGTAGTACCACATTCTAACCCGGCCAAGTGCCGATACCACAGTCTGATCGTTCGTGCTATCATCTAACACCATCTCAGTGCCGTCCGCTGCGTTGCCAACGCTAAGTTCTTGGCCAAATGTCAGCTTATCGCCAACTTGAATTGCGCTACCATCATCATACGTTGTTGCAAGGGTCCCTAAAATGTCAATTGAATCCGTTGCCACTGCGGAACTAATACCAGTTTGAGTGACACCATTCCCGGTATTTGCGCCAGTCGCAAGAAAGTTTGGTATCAACTCAATTGTCCGAATGGCCTTATCAGCTGTCCCATTAATGATTGTCCCAGCTGCTGCAGTCCCCGTTGATTGACTACCATCAGCATACGTCAACACGTAACCGTAATTTTCAGTACCATCCAAATAAATGCCATCTACCATCGAAATTTTCTCCGTTGGTAGCTGAACACCGGTCGCTGTCACACCATCAGGAATCGAAAGTGTAAATTTAGCGTCTGTTAAATCCGTTGCCGAATTGACGTCAAAAATTACTTTGTTGATAATCGCTGGTGAATCAGCTTTATCCACCCCCAACGCTAATTGGGTCGTACTCCCTGAGCTGTTTCCTCTACCAGTAATGGTTGCCGTAGGGTTTACTGAATTGCCTTCCGTTCCCAGCATATTTTCAGTCCAAGTTGGGCCAGTTGCCGAAATGACATAGTCGCCAACTTGCTGAGTAGCAGTAACTTCACCGACAGCTGGATTCGCTTCACCAACAGGTGTACTGGCTGCATCGTAACTACCAACTAGATAGTAAGGCGTATTATCGGACCCGCCGTTACCAGAACCCGCTGGTACCGTAATAATAATGTCGCTACCCGTTCCAGTCTGGGTGATGGTCGTTTGATCCTTATCACCAAAACTGTTGAGTTGTGTAGTCAAATCACTATCTAACGTAAATCCAGTTGGAACAGGAATCGTAACCGTCGTACCACCTAAATTAACGTTCGCATTAACACGACCAGTCCCCTGATCATCAATAACACCATTGGAATTATTCAGCTTTAAGACGTAAACGTAATCCGTGTCCGTGGTTACTGCTGGAATAATCGTTTGATCTGGCTGAATCCGGGTCAGTGATGTAACCGTTAACGTGGGGTTAGTCGTCTGAGTAAGCGTTTTGGTTGCAATAACCGTTCCATCAACTGCCGCTGTCACATCACGCGTCACCGTTTTGCCCATTTGATCTGCAATCATCGTTTGGCTCTGCCAATTACCGTTGATTTTAACGGTAAATGTTTGTGTGTAATTGCCTGCATGACTAAACGTATCCGTTACCGTAGTTGAACCATCTGTGTTACCAGTCTTAGCGATTGTAACACCTGCGCTGCTAGCCCAAGTATCATAACTGAGGTCACCTAACGAGACGAGCTCCGTTGGAATATTAATTGAAACGGCGTCACCGTCGTGATTAACGATCATTTGAACTGTAATTGTCAACGGATCCGTTGCACCGGATTTATAACCCAACGTCGTTTCAGAAGCATCAATCGTGATGCTCGTAGTCGTTGCATCACCAACCGCCGTCAATTTCTGTGGTTGCCCACTAAGCTGATATAACTCAGCTGCGATTGTTTTAGCAGTGGCAAGTTCAGCATCCGTTGGATCAACCAACTGCTGTGTCAGTTGCGCTTTTAGCTTAGCAATTTCAGCAGTTTGATCAGCTGTCAGATCAGCCGTAGCGACAGATTGCGCTTTGGTTACCGTTTGAGCAGTTTGTTGATCAGTCGCAGCATTGGCCCCCATATCAGTTGTGGTACTCGTGCCTGAATTATTGCTTGCCACATTTGTATCAGTCGTTGAATCTGCTGCAGCAACTGTTGTCGACGTTGCTGAATCCTTAGTACTGTCAGTCGTTGCTTTGTTCACAGTTGAAGTTGCTGTTGAATCAGCCGTTGTCGCATCGCTATCAGTAGCCGTGGCAGTGGTTATTTGCGTTGAATCAGCCGTTGCCGATGTTGCCGATTTAGTCGCAGTATCAGTATTAGGCGTTGCGTCATCACTGGTCTGATTGCTGTCCGTTGAATCAGTCGTTGTCGCTTTGGTTGAATCACTAGCTGTTGAAGCATCATCTGTTGCCGTTGTGGTAACTGTAGCTGCTGAACCAGCTGTCTGCGTTGCTTCGCTATCAGCATCACTCTGATCAGTTGCCGTATCACTCGATGCCGTACTACGAAGAACCTGTTCGTTCGTCGCTGACTCAATACTACTATTGGTGTCAGTGGTACTCGTTGCATCAGTTGTCGCAGTTGACGCGTAAGTCGTCACGCTGGACCCCAAAAAGAGGCTTACACCAAACGCTAAACTGGCGAAAACCCATGTTTTTCCAATCTTATATGCTTTATAGTGCTTTTTTTAAATTTGATTGCACTATCTTCTGCCGGTTATTTTTACCAACCATAGTGAATCCCCCCGTTAAGTAAAATTAATATGCCATTATTAATCAATGTTTCCCATTAATATACCCAATTCGATAATTTAGTTGTTAGGGCCCCCATTTCCGTCCAATACTGACATCAGCTCCTACCCCAATATCAAGTATTCTATCGCCTTACTTACCCATATTTTTACACAATTATCTAATAATGTACACCCTAAATTTGAGAAAATACTTACCTTTTCAACAATTAGCAAGTGTTCACATTTAAAACTTATTTTGGTATTAATTACTAATATTTTCCAGTAAAAAAGCCATATGCTCGGTATGCACATGGCTGGACAACATTTATATAATATTCCGCAACGTCATTATAGCATCATAAAAGTCACCATTCCGAGCAGCACGCTTACTTTCCCAACGATAACTCGCCTTGCCTCAGCGACAACCCCAACGCCCCAACAATCAACCCAAATGAAACGATAAACGCCACGTGCATCCCCGTCACAAACCAGCCCGGTTGCGTTGCCACATACGTTGTTACTTTAGTTCCTGCAACAACGCTCATCACCGCAAATAAGACACTAGTCGCCAAAGCGGTCCCGGAAACCATGCCAATATTTCGGGCTAAGGCGTTGATACTACCAGCACTCCCCAACTGGTCCTTAGCGACCACCGACATCACAATGTCGCTGTTGGGCGATTGAAACAGCCCGGTCCCAATTGCCATGACCACGGTAATCCCAACGTAAAGCCACATTGAACTGGTTAATCCTAAAAAGAACACGCCTAACTGAGACAACGCAACTAACGATAACCCAATCGTCACAATTTTAGCTGGGTTAAAGTGATCCGCTAACACCCCGCCAATGGGACCAATGATCATCATCACGATTGGAAAAATCACCAGCAGTAACCCAGCCTTGCCAGCGCTAAAGCCACGCACATCTTCTAAATAAAACGGCATCAGCACCACCGTAAAAAAGTTGGACATAAAAATTAACGTTGCCGCGCCCACGCCGTAAGAAAACGGCTTAATTTTAAAAATACTCAGTGGCATCAACGGTGCGGCCACTCGGCGCTCAGTGCGAATAAACATAATGGCCGAGATGACAGCAACCATCATCAAGAGCCCCGGCACCGGCTTAAGATAGCCCACCTCTTGGCCAATCAGAATTGCTAAGAAAAAACTAGTGATTAGTGCAGTAAACGCCACAAAGCCTCGCCAATCAATTTGTTTGTCGGTAGCAGCCACCTCTGATTTAGGCAATACTAGCTGTCCGAGTAAAACTGCTAAGATGCCAATCGGCACGTTGATCCAGAAAATGTACCCCCAACTTAACTGTGATAAAACCAAGCCACCAATGCCCGGTCCGGCGACCGCACCAAAGGCCACGAAGGTACCAATCAAGCCCATCGCCCGCCCACGCTCGTTAACGGAGAAGGTTGCCGTTGTGATGCCGTATGTATTTGACAACGTCATCGCCGCACCGATACCTTGAATGACCCGACCGACTAACAGAAATGAAAACGTCCACTGCCAGTCCGAGAGAAATGAGCCTAAAATAAACACGACTGTGCCCAGTCGAAACACCCGAATTTTACCGTAAAGGTCCCCTAATTTACCGAAAAAGAGCAATAGTGCGCTGACGACGATCAAGTATCCCGAAACGACCCACTCAATTTGTGCCATCGACACCGCCAACTGCTTGGCCATGATCGGCATGGCGATGTTGACGATACTAGCGTCGAGGTTCGACATAAAAGCAAATAATCCAATTGAAATTAAAATCCACCAGCGTTTTGAATTTTCCCCCGTTGTTGTCATGTTGATTTCCCCCTAAGCCTTGACCTGTATGAGGGATTATAGCTTAATTGGTTTTAAAATACTGATATGATGCCCTAGCCAATTGTTGACACTGCTTAACTGGCCTTCATTTCCCGAGTTTGTTTTGAAACCGCTTCAATTCGCAGTTGAAAACCGCCCAGATTGTTGTATCCTATAACTAAGAACACTTAACTAGGGAGGCTGCCGTAATGAACGAAAGCGAACGTAAATTGGGCAAAGACGTCCAACGGATGAACCAAATCATGAACCACCTACTTCATGACTATCAAGCACCCGATAACCCTGAAGAAAAAATCGACCAAATCAACCGGGCTTTAGGGATTGGTGATCGTGAAATCATTTTAAAGAAGAGTAGTCGTAAGTAACAAAAAACGAGCGGGTTCCTAGTTCATTTGCAGAATTAGGAACCCGCTCATTTTGTCGTTATTGTTGATCTTTTTTCGGATCACTTAACGGTTTCAACCCATCATCCCACTGATTCATCTGGTCCAAAAACCGCTTACTACGAGGATAAACGCCAATTGTATCAGCGTAAATCACATCCAGTGCCCGGCGAAGATTCTTTTTGGTATCTTCCCGCACACTGATTGTCCCCAGTTTCGTCAAATCAATTGCCGAAAACTGACGCAGATAATAAATGGTACGCTGATCCAGCCTCAAACGGTGAGGGTCCAAATGCCAGTGTGCTTGACACAACAAACCACCATACGACTCCGAATAATCAAATGGCAAATCAGTTCGGCCACAGATCACACACTGCCGCAGGTTCGGTTCCACCCCGAACAAGCCCATCAATTGCACCTCAAAGATGTTGGTGATGATGGCCTCATCCAGACCGTTATCGATCAGTGATAAGCCCGACCAAAGTCGTTGATACCACCCACCTAACAACTCGTTATCCGGAATTGCGACATCCAGCAGCGACATCATGTAAGTGGCATGCGCATTTTTAACGATATCTTGGCTGATTGTTTGAAAATGAGCCGTTTCCTTGGCCGCGTTAATGTACGACAGCCCCGGTTCCCGGATATCACCAACGTATTGACCGTACGTAAACGGTAATAGGTCGGCGGTCATTTTAAACCCACGCTTCTTAGCCCCACGAATATAAAACATTCGTTTACCGGCTTCACGAGTGAAAAACTTGACCAGCATATCGCGTTCCCGAAAGTCCTTTTGGTACATCACCAGACCGTTAAATGTCATGATTCGGCTCGCCATTATATCACCTGATTCTAATAGTCATCCTTCCGATAACCATAGGATTGCAGAGCGGAAGCTTTATCCTTCCAACCTGGTACTACTTTGACCCAAAGTTCCAAGAAAACCTTATCACCCAAGAGATGTTCGATATCTTGGCGGGCCAACGTCCCGATTTTCTTCAACATCGAGCCGCCTTTACCAATTAAAATTCCCTTTTGAGTTGGGCGTTCAACGATAATGGTTGCTTGGATGTGAATTTTTTCTTCGTTTTGGCGTTTCATCGTATCAATGACCACCGCAACTGAGTGCGGAATTTCTTGACGGGTCAACTGCAAGATTTTTTCCCGAATCAGTTCAGAAACCACGAACCGTTCTGGGTGATCGGTCACTTGATCTTCTGGATAGTATTGCGGCCCATTTGGCAGTTTTTCCACGATTTCTTGCAGCAATTCTTCAACGTTATTGCCTTCCAACGCCGAAATTGGAATCACTTCTTGCCAAGGCAATGCTTCTTTGTATTGATCGATGACCGTCAATAAATCGTCTGGGTGAACTTGATCGATCTTGTTGATGATCAAATAAACCGGCTTCTTAACGCTCTTCAAGCGATCGATGATAAAGTTATCACCGGCGCCACGCTTTTGTTCCGCATTCACCATCATCAAAACAGCGTCAACTTCGTTCAGTGATGACAAGGCCGATTTCACCATAAAATCCCCTAATTGACTCTTAGGTTTATGGATCCCAGGCGTGTCAATGAACACGATTTGCGCGTCATTGGTTGTGTAAATGCCTTGAATCTTGTTTCGGGTTGTTTGGGCCTTATCGGACATGATAGCCACTTTTTGACCAACCACTCGGTTTAAAAGCGTTGATTTACCAACATTTGGGCGGCCAACAATGGCAACGAACCCTGATCGATAATTTGGATTATCCACTTGTTTGTTCCTCCTAGTTTAAAAAACCTGTAATAACTCCGGAATGAAGACGAGACAGCCAATCACGACCGCAAAAAAGGCCGCGATCAAGACCCCACCAGCTGCGACGTCCTTTGCCTTCTTGGCTTCTGCGTCGTAGTGGTGACCAACTAATAAGTCAACGATGGCCTCAACCACCGTATTAAGCACTTCAGCAACCACCACCACAAAAATGGCGAGGGTCACCCATAACCATTCATTGATCGATAACTGAAGCCAAGTGCCCAGTCCAAGCGCTAAAATCGCCATCACAATGTGCTTGCGAAAGTTGCGCTCAGTCGCCACTAAACTATAGACCCGTCATCGCATGACTAAAGGACTGTAGAAACGACTTATTCTTATTCAGTTGTTTATCGTGTAAGCCCATAGTCGTCTAAAATATCCCGTTGCAGTTTGAACATGACTTTTTCATCTTCTGGTTCCATGTGATCGTAACCGTTCAGATGCAAGAATCCGTGAACAACCAAGAAACCCAGTTCGCGTTCGTAAGAGTGTTCCAGATATTCGGCTTGTTCGCCAACTTTATCAACGGAAACGAAAATATCACCGATGTTTTCGGGAATCTCTGCTGCCAGTTCATCGTCCATAACGATTGGAAAATCATCGTCAGCCGCACTGTCTTCAATCGCAAAACTGATGACGTCGGTTGCCCGATCAACGCCCCGGTATTCCTTATTGATTTCTTGGATCCGGTCATTGTTCACGAAGGTGACAGACATTTCGGTGTTTTCCTTCAACTTAATGTACTGACCCGCATAGTCCAACACTTTTTGAACCAACTTAACGTGTTCTTCGGGAACCCCGTTCTTCGTTTCATCGTAAATCTCTAAATCCATGTTTTCCGCACTCGTTTCTTTTAATTTGTTAATTAGTGTTTTTCAGTGCCTTCGTAGGCGTTAATGATGGCCGCAACCACTGGGTGCCGAACCACATCGTCAGCCGTAAACTGAACAAACTCAATGTGATTAACATCTTTCAAAATGCCCATAGCTTGAACCAAGCCGCTACGACTATTGCTTGGCAAGTCGATTTGAGTCACGTCACCGTTAACGATCATCTTAGAACCAAAGCCTAACCGTGTCAGGAACATCTTCATTTGGGCGTTAGTGGTGTTTTGGGCCTCATCCAAGATGACGAAAGCGCCATCCAGCGTCCGCCCACGCATGTAAGCCAACGGTGCAATTTCAATCACACCACGCTCCATTAATCGGTTCGTGTGCTCAGCGCCTAAAATCGCATATAACGCATCGTAAATTGGCCGCAGGTAAGGATCAACCTTATCTTTCAAGTCACCAGGTAAGAACCCGAGACTTTCACCGGCTTCAACGGCTGGCCGCGTCAAAATAATTTTTTCAACGTCGCCGCGCTTCAAGGAAGCAATCGCCATTACCACGGCAGATAGGTTTTACCAGTCCCGGCAGGCCCAACCCCGAAGGTAACGTCATTATGCTTGATTGCATTGACGTACTGGCGTTGACCATAGTTCTTAACCCGAACAGCTCGCCCCTTAGCGTCTTTGATCAAAATCTCAGTGTATAGATCCAAGAAATAGTCCAACGTCCCTCGATCAGCCATCTTCATCGCACTGACCACGTCAGTACTGTTCAACTGAATGCCTTGTTGAACCAGTTGCGTCATCTTTTTGAGAATCGCCATCGCTTTTTGAACTTGGAACGGTTCGCCTGCAACTTTAATCGAATTGCCAAACGGACGAATCGTCACGCTTAAGCCTTCTTCCAAGATGGCAATAAACTGATCTTGAGCCCCTAAAATCTGAACTTCTTGTTCTGGGTTCTCTAAAATAAATTCTTTTTCGGTTTGTGTCGTGTCAGCCAAATATAATTGACTCCTTTACTTTAGAATAGTCTCTAGTATATTATACGACAAGCTTTCGGAAAAAGCTTGCTCTTGTTACGGCGACACTGAAACTGACTTGATAGTTGTAAGTGACAATCAACTTGAGACAGCATCGATAATGATTCAGCAGCCATTTAATTGCCTATGCAGTTACTTTGACGGTTCAACTGCTAACGACAGGTCATCATGATAGAATCGTGATTAATCACTAATTTGCATATTACAATAATACTTTTCAACCTAAATTAAAATTCGATTGCTCGTCAAAAAATACACTTCGTCATCGACGTCTAAAAATCGTGCGACTTAATGCTACTGTTTCAATAATGAATGCGGTATCATATTGCTAATAAGGAGGCGATCACGTGAAAGTTTTAGGCATTCTTGCGAGTCATCAACGCGATGGCTTAACGGCCGAGTTGCTAAAAACCGTTTTAGCAGCGGTACCGGCACCGCATACCACCGAAACCATTTTTCTCGACGACTATCCGTTTCATCCTGACCAACTACACCGACCAGATCCAGTGCTGGATGAATTAATCGACAAATTACTTGCCAGTGACGTCTGGGTTCTGGCCGCACCTACTTATTGGGGCGGTTTAGCTGGCAGTATGAAAAATTGCTTGGACTGTCTCCGAGGACGACTGGTTCGGTTCGACACTCGTGGTGATCCGCATCCTGATCGATTTGAACATAAACACTACCTCAGCATTACCAGTTGTTACGCCAACACCCCAACGAACTTATTGACCGGCGTGACCGATCCAACTTTTCGAACGCTCGACAAAATCATGACGACGGCCGGGTTAATCAAAATTCATGAAATCGTCTTAACCAATACGCAGCACATGACAACCGTTCCACCCGCTAAGCTTCAGGAATGCACCGATTGGGGCCAACGCTTAGCCACTAAAACGAAACGAGATGATCAAACGATGCGCCGCTACCTGCAATTATTTCTCATGGTTGCCATCATGGCCTTAATCACGATGGGGCTTCAACTGTTATTTCACGTCATTACCACAACCAATTTTTGGCTGATTTACGGCAGCTTTGTGATCATTTTCTATGGTTTATTAGCGATGATATTGCACTTTTTCACTGTCGTTAAGCACCGCCGTCATTGATTCTTGTATACAGCAGTTATTAATTCAGTGTCATCCGTAACCAACCGCTCGATTCGGCATTTTCGACACAAACAAAATGACCTTAAACGTTATCGATTAGTTCAACGCCAATCAATGATTTTTAAGGTCATTTGTTGTATACAATAACTAATTAACCAGCATTACGAGTGAACATGTCGTAACGCATGCGCCCGGTCGAGTAATCCGAAGATGCTCCGAACCATAATGGTACCGAAGAAGATCACCGACACCAATCGAACGGCAAATAACGCCGCAATCATGCCAAGTGAATAGTGCACGTACCCTAACCGGAATAGTTCATAGCCAAACGCAACAATCGTCGTGGTCACCGAAGACGTTAACAAACTGACCCAGTCCCAGCGTCGATACCGGTAAACCGTAAATCCTAATTCACTCCCGACGCCTTGAACGATACCTGATAGTAATGCTGAAATACCAAAAGTACCCCCAAAAATGACCTCGGCGGCCGCGCCAAGCACTTCCCCAACGATGGCTGAACCCGGAATCCGCGTCAAGTAAATCGCCAGTGGTCCCGCCATGATCCAAAGGCCAAAAAGAATTTCGTTTGCAAACGGACCAACCGCCACGAACAAAACGTTGTACAGGTAATCCGTACCGACAAAAATGGCCCCAAAAATAATGGCGATCATCGCAATCAGGATAATATCTTGAAGATGGAATTGTTTTTTCACTTGGAAAACACCCTTTCGTAAGTTGATTAGTCGACAATTTGACACCAATCTAAAACAAAGTTCGCAATGATTTTGGTATATGCAATTAACTGGTTTAACGACACTGATTCATTATCACTATGTGCCATCAACATCTCGCCTGGCCCGTAAGTGACCGCCGGGATGTCATACGCCTCGAACCAGCCCCCATCTGTTACTGACGTCGACATTTCGGTCTCGGGTTGCTGTCCGAGTTCAGCCTCGTGTGCTTGCCGTAATTGTTGAATTGCAGCCGACGTTTCGTCAATGGTCAACGGTGGGAAAACTTCTCCCTTATCCACCAGCATCGAATCGCCACCCCAGCTAAAAATGGGTGGACACTCCTTTAACCACGGATCCGCTTGTGTCGCTGCAATCACCTGCGTTTCAATTTCTTTTGTGATTTGCGTTGCCGTTTCGTTTGGATAGTAGTGGACGGTAATCCACAACCGACATTCATTGGCCACAAAGGCTGGGTGAATGCCACCTTCGATGTACGCTGGGTTGATCGTATCCGTGCCAGCAGGAAACCCCGGATACTGTTTCGTGACCGCCCAATAGTGTTCCAGCTTTTGAAGCGCCGTGATTACAACAGGCATTTTCTCAACCATACTGGCTGCTTTCAACCCACCACCGGCTCGAAGCATGTTGACCCGATTGCCATCATGGTAGGTGTGTGGACTGCGCAACGTGATCCAACCAGTGATCACACCACCCTGACCCTGAAACTTCAGGTTACTGGTATCGCCCACAATCGCAAAATCGGCTCGTTCGCCCTGTTCTAATAGCGTCTTCGTTCCGGCTTCGCCGGCCTCTTCACCCACGACCGACTGAAATTTCAAATCGCCGGCCAATGGTATCTCCAGCTGTTTAAGTAGCTTGAACAAATATAAGTAGCACGCCATGGCACCCTTCATGTCACTTGAGCCACGCCCCACTAATCGATCACCTTGTTGCACCAGCTCAAACGGATCTGTTTGCCACCGATCCGCATCCGTCACCGTTGCCACATCCACGTGGCCATTGAGTAATAAACTATGCCCTTGCTGGTCATTGTTTCCCGGCAACGTTGCTGACACCAATTGATCCGTTGTCTGAAATGCCTGTTGCTTGACCTGAAATCCTAATTCAGTTAACTGCTGAGCTAATTGCGTCTGTAACGGTGTGGTATTTCTCGCTGGTGGGGAAACCGTTTTAAACGCCACTAACGTTTTTAACTGTGCGACCAACTCCGCTTGTTGGGCATCAATTGCCGCCATAAGCGTATCTTTTACCGTTTGCGTTGCTACCATCCAACACGCTTCCTTTCGTTTGACCAATAAAAAAAGCTCCTGAAGGGTCTTCAAGAGTTAGTCAACGTGCGTGTGATCAGCTTTCCTCCGCGAGTCCTAACTCTATCAGGTTCAAAGGGTCTGGCATTGCCATCTCAGCTCATTTCAAGCACCCCTAGCTTTTTTTAATTGTGATGTTTATTTTTTGGTAACGTCAATCACCCGTTGCCGTAACTGCTGTGTTGCACTGAATGGGTCATCCGTCTTCATAATAGCGGAAACCACTGCGACACCATCGACCGCCGCCGGTTTGACCGCGTCAACGTTCGTTGCATTCAACCCACCAATCGCGTATACCGGAATCGGCACCGCCTGTTTAATGGCCGTCAACGTCTCAACGCTGGTTTGAACGGTCTCAACGTGGGTCGTAGTTGGGAAAATTGCGCCAACCCCCAAGTAATCTGCCCCTTCGCTTACCGCTGTTTGAGCCTGCGCCAACGTCTTGGTCGTTGCCCCGATAATAACATCCGGCCCCAACAACTGCCGAGCAACTGCGACAGGCAGATCTTTTTGACCTAAATGCACCCCGGCTGCCTGCACCGCTAATGCAATATCAAGTCGATCATCGATCAATAGCGGCACCTTGAACTGATCGGTAATGGTCTTCACCTGCTGTGCCAACTCGTAATAATCACGACTTGACAGCGTCTTTTCGCGTAACTGAACAAGATCAACACCACCTTGACACGCCGCTTTGATTCGCGCTAAAAATGCGTCATTGGTCAAGTCCAACCGGTCCGTCACTAAGTACAATGGCCGTTTAATCGCCATCTTATTCGCCTCCTTAAACTGGTCTAAGCCAATTTTAGCTTAAATCACGGTTAGTTTACCTGATTCAAATCGGGTTGTACAGTACCATTACTCAAGCACAATTATCATTTCGCTTGAACTACCGGTGATTCTAGACTGATTTTTTTATTTTTCGGTTAGTTTTTCCTGATGTTTGCGCATCCAATCGGTAATCAGCCTAAATTACTTAACGAACCAATTATTTTGTACCGAATTGTTCGGACTGCTTGACAATCGCCAAGAAATTGCTTATAAATAACGTATTGAGTCCAACGCGACTCACAATTCTCAAAAAATGGAATAGTTCGTCTGGGGTGCCGGTAACGGCTGAGATGATACCCATCGAACCTGATGTAGTTTGTACTACCGAAGGAAGACTGACTTAAATTTGATGGCGGCACTTATACCCGCCCGAAGTCCTTCCTCCGTCAACTTGGAAGGGCTTTTTTAGTTGACGGAGGGTGTGACTGACGCACCCATCAAGTTGACCGCACCCCTTTCTCGGTAGCCAAACTACTAAAGAAAGGGGCTTTTTTTATGGTTATGGTCAATGGCGAACCAGCGCAACAAGCAGCTGGTCAAACCGTCTTCGCATTCTTAACTGGTCGACAAGCACCAGTTGACAACATCGTGGTGGAATTAAACGGTGAGATTTTACACCGACCACAATTTGAAACCACTCAGATCCAACCGGACGACAAACTAGAATTGATCTCGTTTGTCGGCGGCGGTCGTTAGGAGGCCCCATTACATGACACAACCACAACTTCAGGGACTCGACATTAACGACGTTTATACCGGTATGAAGGCCCGCAACGTGGCCGACTCAACCGAAAAGCTTAGCGCGGCACACGTGACTATCGCTGGCGCTGGCGGTCTAGGTTCTAACATTGCCATTGCGCTTGCTCGAATCGGCGTCGGCCACCTCACGTTAATTGATTTTGATGCCGTCGAACTCAGTAACCTCAATCGCCAACAGTACAAGTTAAGTCAAGTTGGCATGGATAAAGTGACGGCACTCAAGCAAAACCTGCAGGAATTTAACCCTTTCGTGACGATTGATACCGCCATCGTTGAGATTACTCACGACAACGTGGCCGATTTATTTGCCGATTGCGACATCATCTGCGAGGCATTTGATAACCCCGCCGCTAAAGCGATGTTGCTGGATGCGGCCAGTGAGTTCTTCCCACATAAGCCAATCGTGATGGCAACTGGGATGGCTGGGGTTCATAGTTCGAACAGCATCACTACCAAACAGGTTCGTCCAAACGTCTACATCGCTGGCGATAACACATCAACCGGTGCTGAAGGCTTAATGGCGCCACGGGTTATGATTGCCGCCGGTCACGAAGCTAACATGATTACCCGATTGATTTTAGGTCACTCAACTATCTAGGAGTCATTCACATGACAACTGAAACTGATGTACTTACCATTGCGGGTCACACCTTTACCTCACGCTTTATTCTGGGATCTGGTAAATATTCGTACGAACTCATTGATTCAGCAATCAAAAACGCCAACGCGCAAATCATTACCATGGCGCTTCGTCGGACCAACACGGCCGAAGAAAACATCCTCAACTACATTCCTGAAGGCATTACGATCTTGCCCAACACGTCTGGTTCGACCAACGCTGAAGAAGCCATCCGGACCGCCCGGTTAGCCCGCGAACTCAGTGGCAGCAACTTTATCAAATTGGAAGTGGTACCGGATAAAAAATACCTGATGCCCGATAACGATGAAACGGTTAAGGCAACCGAAGTTCTCGCTAAAGAAGGCTTTATCGTGATGCCTTACGTTCTGCCAGATTTAAACGTTGCAAAGCGCTTAGTCGATGCTGGGGCCGCAACAGTTATGCCGTTAGCTGCCCCAATCGGGACTAACAAAGGTCTAGCAACCAAGGACCTTATTCAGATTTTAATCGATGAAATCGACGTACCAATCATCATCGATGCCGGAATCGGTCGCCCAAGCCAAGCTGCTGAAGCCATGGAAATGGGCGCCGATGCCATTATGGCCAATACGTCGATGGCAACTGCCGGTAACATTCCACTGATGGCTGAAGCCTTTAAGCTGGCCGTTGAAGCCGGCCGAAAAGCCTTTTTAGCTGAACCCGGCCGCGTAATTGAACACGGTGCCGTTGCGTCCTCACCTCTGACCGGCCTCAGTAAGAAGTCCTAGTTACGATGACGCCTTTAACGGTTAATTGGCAGACGTTTCTCGATCAGATGGATCAAATCAACGCCCTATCCGACGCGACACCGGGGCAAAACCGGCTGGTCTACACCCCCAACTGGGTCGCAGCGCAACAAGCGTTGATTCAATTTGGCCAATCGATTGGGATGCAGGCAAGGGTTGACGATTACGGGACCGTCTACTTAGACTTACCGGGTCAAACGAATGCACCTGCAATCGCGACTGGTTCTCACATGGATACAGTGGCAAATGGTGGTCGTTACGATGGTCTCTACGGTGTTTTGGGTGGTCTTCACGCGATTGCCACCCTGCAACAAACTCACGGGCAACCCAAACGACCACTTCGGTTAATCTCCTTTAGCGAAGAAGAAGGCAGCCGATTTCCGGCAACTTTCAGTGGTTCCAAGCACTATACCGGCTTAGCTGAAACGACCGCGATTACGGATCCATCGGGCGTCAACTTTGATGATGCGCGACAAACCGCAGTTCAACAATTGCTGACGTTGCCTGGCATCCGCCACGAACGACCAGCACTACCGGCTAGTTTTACTGAACTGCACATTGAACAGGGACCGCGTCTCGTCCAACATCAAGCTCAGATTGGGTTAGTGACTGGCATCGTTGGTCAACGCCGATTTACCGTAACGGTGTCTGGTACCGCTAATCACGCAGGAACGACCCCAATGGATCAGCGACACGACGCTCTTCAGGTGGCCGTTAATCTGATTCATGAACTTGCCCAGATTGCGAAAACGCTGAGTCCAACGCTTACGTTTACGGTCGGCCAGTTTGACGTTTCACCGAACACTGCCAACGTCATCCCCGGGCAGGTCGCCTTTACGATCGACTGTCGTCATACCATTGATGGGATTTTGGACCAGTTTGAAATGCAGCTCACTCATTTAACCACTAATCGCCCAGATCATACCTTAACCATCACTGTTGATCGTTGGGTGCATGACCGGCCCGTTCAATTAGCTGAGGACCTTTGCCAGCTCAATCAAAAGCTGGCTGATCAGCTTGGGTTAACCAGCATGCAACTCGCCTCTGGTGCGGGTCACGATAGTATGATCATGAGTCAGTTTGTTCCCACCACGATGTTATTTGTGCCAAGTATCAACGGCATTAGCCATGCGCCAGAAGAACGGACCGAATTTGCGGACCTTCAAACCGGCATCAAGTTACTCACTGCGAGCTTACACGCTCAAGCATACTAGGAGGCAGTTACTATCAAACGTTTAAACTTAACGACCCAAATTACATTAGGCATGCTCGTCGGCATGGGTCTTGGTATCGTCGGCGGCCATCAGCTCGCTAGTTTAAAAATCATTGGGGATATCTTTCTACGCTTGATTCAGATGTCCGTTGTATTCCTAATTTTTGGCGCCGTGATTGAAGCCATCGGTAGCCTCGATCATAAAGCCCTTTCCCGCTTAGGCGGTAAAACCGCCCTTTGGTTCTTCGTAACAACTGTGATTGCTGCGGCAATTGGGCTTGGCATGGGCCTCCTTTTCCGTCCCGGAAGTGGGCTTCAACTTGGTCAACTTCATGCTAAAAGCGCTGTCCAAACCGCCAGCGGTGACTGGGCAACCACGATTTTGAACTTTTTCCCAGATAACATTTTTGGCGCCCTAGCCAAGGGCGATGTGATTCAAGTCATTGTCTTTGCGCTTCTCTTCGGCCTTGTCCTGAACCACGCCAATCAACACCAACAGTTTGATGGTGTGCTAAACCTCGTTAAACAACTTAACCAGTTAACGGTTAACTTAGTCATGTTGGTTATGAAAGCCGCCCCAATCGGGATCGGCGCATTGATGATCGGCGTTACTGCCGACAACGGACTTCGTGTCATCTTGCCACTGATCAAATTCCTAGCGATTTACGGCGTCAGCACCGGTCTCTTTCTCGCTGCGCTTTTCTTGGGCATCAGTTGGTACGCCCACGTGCCGTTATTTGGTCTGATTCGCGGTTTTTCCAGAATTATGCTGGTTGCCTTGACGACCACTTCCTCCGCCGTTTCGCTACCAATTGAAATGACCGATGCGCACGAGCGACTCGGTGTCAGTGAACGCATTAATAAACTGGTGCTCCCACTTGGCATGGCGCTTAATAGTAACGGCCTTGCAATGTACCTCGCTCTAGTTTGCGTGATGCTCACCCAACTGTACGGCGTGGGTACCTCCGTTACGGGACTAATGCAAATCGTTGCCCTTTCCGTCCTAGCTTGCCTCGGCACCGTTGTCGTTCCCGGTGGTGGACTCGTTGCGTTAACCATCATCGTGCCAACGCTGGGGTTGCCAACTGCCAGCATTGCGCTACTTGCTGGAATTGACTGGTTCTCCGGTATGTTTCGAACGGTTGCCAATGTTGTTGGTGATACCACGACAGCGATTGCGATTGCGAGTGACGAAGACGAATTAGATCATTCGGTGTATGAGACGATTGTGCACCATGCTGTGAATAAGTAAGTTACTTTTCGATTTGTTTCAACTACCAGAAGACCGGTTTTCCTAAGCTCTAATTGAGAGAGTGGGAAAGCCGATTTTTTGTTGCTAGCGATTAATTGGCGGGGTAACCCGTTTCGTGCCAGTATACTGTCACAACAGCGGTGAATTATAACCATGTTACCACCTCAAATGAACTCAACGATGCTTAGTCGATCCATTTTAAATTCGTCCCAATAACTACCACGATTCGAAGCGTTAAGTTGATGCACCTTCATCATTACCTTTAGTTTGATAATTAACTTTAAAAAGGCCCCCAGTCGCAACCACACGCGCAACTGAGGGCCTTTTCTTACCTATTTCCCACCTAATTATAGGTGACTTAAATTATCATGAATTTAACGATCACGCTTCCGCCGCAGCTTCAATTGCCAGCCAAAGCCGGTCAGCATCGCTAATAAACTAGCACCAATAAAGGTTCCCTTGGTTGTTGCGCGTTCAGAAGTTTGCGGTAACTTCGTCTCGATGATTGGGTTTGTATCGCTCGGTAATTTTATCAGCTGGTTAGTCGTCGACACCGTACCTGACTGAGCGGGTAACGTGCGTTGTTGCTTGGCTGACTGCTGCTCACCTGATGTCGGTTGAGTGGCTGTTCGACCCACCATTGGCGTATTTTTAATGGTTTTCTCTGGTGCCGGAGCTACCGTTAGTTCAGGTGAACTCGACTTTGAGCTACCTGAATCAGTTGGGGTGGTCCTTACCGGCACCTCAATCATCGGGGAATCCGTTTCCGTCTCGCTAACAATTGGACTACCTGCATCCGTTAGTGGTGTAATGGCCGGCGTTGCCTGTTCCGGTCGGTATGTCAACGTCAGCGTCATTTGATTACCCTGGTACGTTCCGGTCACCGTTTGTTGGTTCGGATCAACCAATTGATAGTCTGTAATCGTTGGGGCAGTAATGGTAAATGCCGTCCCTTGAGTACCACTCTCATGCGTTGGTATCGCAATTGACTGGCCATTTTGATCAACATAGATTACCGTCACCTGAACAGTTGTCGGCACTGTCTCTGTTGGTTGGCGTTCGTACGTCAAGGTTAGCGTCATTACGTTACCGTGGTATGTGCCGGTTACCGCCGACTGTTGTGAATCGATTGGCCGATAACCTGCAATTACTGGTACTGCGATGCTAAATGGGGCACCTTGGGCGCCATTTTGCATTGTTGTTGGTGCGATTGGGTTGCCTAAACGATCGACATAATTAATGGTCAGCGTTGTGGTTGAGGCGACTTCTTCAATTGGTTTGGGTTCGTACATCAACGTCAGCGTCACCACGTTGCCATGATACGTCCCCGTTACCGCCGATTGCCGTGGATCAACTGGTCGATAGCCTGCAATCGTTGGTACTGCGATACTAAACGGGGCACCTTGGTTACCGCTTTGAATTGTTGCCGGCGCAATCGAATTGCCTAGGCGATCCACGTAATTGATTGTTAGCGTTACATTCGCGGTGATCTTTTCAATTGATTTCGGTTCATACATCAAGGTTAAGGTCATCGCGTTACCATGATACGTTCCCGTTACGATTGCTTGCTGCGGATCAACTAACCGATAACCATCAATTTCAGGTGCCGTTACCATAAAATCGGTATTTTGCGAACCGCTTTGAACACTTGGTTCTTGCAGTTTCTGTCCAGTTTGATCAACGGGGATAATCGTGAGAATCGTTGTTGCTGGAATTTCACCGACCTGGCCCTGGATGAAGTTGTACGTCACCGTTTCAACAGAATTACCGTCTTGTATTGTTACGGATTTTGCGATCATTTGCGTTAAATTCTGATCAGCAGCCGTCGTTTCAACGACTTCATAGGTCGGGATGGTTGGGTTAGTAACGTTGGTAAACATTCCGCTATCGCCTTGAATCCAGTTAGTGTCACTTGGCTGACCGGTTGCCGTTAAAGTTGGCGCTTGTTGCATCGCCCCCAAATAGTAGTAATTCGTCCCCGAAGCCGATGGGGTCGTTTGATCAATCACCGTCACAAAGGTTACCGATTGGGTTTTGGGGGCGGCGATGACTTGCCCACTCTTATTCACGTAATTAATTGTCCGAGTCACCGTTTGAACCGATTCCGTTTGGTAGGTGTGCGCCAACTTAACTTGGTATGTCACCGGTTGACCAGTATCCCCAAAAACAATCAGCGATTGCCCGTCAGCATCCTGCGTCGCATCACTAATGAGTTGGTACCCCTGCTGTTCATACACCGCAATCTGATCCTGACTACGATATAAACTCGTAGCCCCAGCAAGTCCAATCAGCGTTGGGTCATCCGTCGCCGTTACCGCTTTTAGCAGTTGCCCGGTAGTTTCATCAATGTAGTTCACCGTTGCTGTTTGGGCAACTCGATACAGCACTAAGACATTTTGATTGCCATCAATGAACGGGACTTGATTGGCATCGGCAGGTAGTGGCGTCCAACCGCTACCTGCCGAACTCACCTCAACCCCCGCAAAAATATAGCCAGGCAAATCGGCAACAATGCCGTTAACCCCACGTAGCGCAATCGGCGTTGAAAGGTTACCGTTAATGGTCTGCTGGAGCGGTTGACCATCGTCGCTCATAATTGCGGATGCTGAACCACCATCCGCGGAAAGCACGCCGTAGTTAGCCTGTACCTGCCACCTTTTTAGGAATAAAATCGCGAGCGTTTGCCCATCCGCCGTATAAGTGCCAGTTAGGCCAACCCGTTCTGCTAGACCGTTATTGGCGAGATAGTCACTATTTTGACCACTACCGGTCAAGATAACGCCGGAGAAATCCAATCCCTTATCACCCATAATTACCCGCAACGCCTGAGCAACCGTTGCATCAGTGTTCAGATCAAACGCCGCGTCCACATTTCCTGCTAACACCGATGTCGGGTAAACCGAAAGCTGCTGACCATCCGCTTGTAACAGCTGATAATTAACCGTAACGTTGCCAATACCATCTTTCAGCGTATAGGGTTGAATGATCCAACCTTCAAAATTAGCACTCATATCGGACCAAGTTGTGGTAAAGCTACCATAATTAGTTGTCGTATCAGGCAAAATATTGGACCAGCTGAGTGTCACATCATCCAAGTTGCCACCGTCTGCCGTACTTGGAAACAAACTTGGATACTCGTCTGATTTAGGATCAAATGCTAAAACTGGTACGTTATTACCCTGGAGATTTTTAACAATAAATGATGGCGTTGTGTAAGTCGTCGTGCCAGTGCTCAGCGTAATTGGCGTTAGCAAAAGGTGTTGGAATCTTAAGTAAGTTGACTTCGGACTCAATTTAGCGTCCGTTGCTAGCGGCGAAATATCTGAAATTTGGTTATACATCAAGTCAACACGCGTCAATTCTGGTTTATCCGCTAATGCCGAAATATCCGTGATTGAAAACGTTGAAATGGTCACCGTTTGTAATTTCGTCAACGTCGCTAGCGCTGAAATATCCCAAAGATTGCCATTCTGAGCGATATTGCCAAAAACTTCTTGGCTAATATCAGTCGATGGATGAAGGTCAATTGAGGTTAAATTCGTCGCATACTGTAAGCCTTCTAATGACCCCATACTCATTAACGCCGTATAATTTGTCAGGCTGCTTAAATTTTGATAGGTACCAACGTGTTGTGCCGCTTCAGAGGAGGCAAACGTCGTCATTTGTGCTAACGCATCCTTGGTAAATTGAGAACGAAATGTAGCAAAACTCGCGTACTGGTCCGTGTAGTTGTTGGTGTAAAGAAAATACTGGAAGATTTCATCCGGCATCCATTCATCAAGATACAACTGACCGGTTTTCGGATCGATTCCCTTGGCAGTTGTCGTAATACCTGCCGCATAGTCCGCCCCCTGCCAGGCATTTTGACCGATGACTTCACTTAAACTTGGGTTTTTGAAACTCCACTGAAGATTACCAACCTTGGGGACGTTAAATAGATTAGTTGCCTTAACGACGTTCGTTAACTCAGTTGACGTGGTTGATGCTGATGGCGAGTCAGCTAGATTCTCGGTCGCCGTTACGTTTTGGACGTCATCAGCTTGAGCTTCAACTGGCGCTTGCGCTTCAGCGGCTACAGGTTGCGCCGTGGTGGTCTCACGTAGCAAATCAGCCGTGACCGGGTTGTTAGTTGCCGATTTCGCGCGATTATCGCTGATCGTTACCGGTACAGGTTGCGATTGAGTCTGATCATCATTAGCTAATGATGGTAATTCTGCAGAATTGGCAATTTGTTCATCACTAGGCGCTACCGTTATCCCTGATTGTTCTGGTGCTACGGTTACCGATTGCGCTTCTGTTGGTATCGTTGGGGTCGCCTGTGTCAAATCATCACTCGATCCCGAATCTGGTTGTACGTCGCTTAAAGTTGACACTTGAGTTGAAGCCGTTGTACTCGTTATCATGCCCACCGATGTCTCCGCCGGAGTAGCTGCGTGCGCAATTTTCATTGGTGTTAACCCAATTGTCAGTCCTACTGCCATCGTTGTTATTCCCGCAACAACCCATCGTCGACCGTCCTTATACATTTTAAAATGCGTCTTTGTTTCCATCTCAATCCCCTCCAAAGTCGCTCATGCTGACATTATCCCAACTATTGCCACTTATAGACAACCAGAGTTTAACATTTTTTTCATCATTCAAGCTGAATGACGTCTTACTTTTTAAAAAGCACATCAGCAGTCAGGTACGTTTTTCTAAAACATGGTTATTTCAAGTGCTTGAAATCAAAAATAACGGATTAAGTCGCCCTAAATCGAGTGACCTAATCCGTCATTACTTTGCTCGCGGAACATCAAATCAGTGACTGTCGCACAATAAATTCACTAGGTACTTGCACGGTCGTCGGCGTTGTATCCGGTTCGGACAATGTCGTCAACAACACCTCTGCAGCCCGTTGCCCCATTAACTGTGGATTTTGCTGAATCGTGGTAATTTGAGGCGTTGTTAAAGTTGCCCAATCCCAATCATCGAATGCGGCTAACCCTAGTGATTGCGGCACCTCAACTGAATACGTTGATAAGATATGAACGATTCGCATTAATAAAGTGCCCTTTAGTGCGTAAACTGCAGCTTTTAATTGAAGATCATCCGTAGCAGCCACCAGTTGGGTATACAACTTTTCGTCGCTTATTGTCGAATCAATCTCAATCAATTCGAAGGGAATTCCCTGCTTTTCGCAGCTATCCTGCACGGCATGGTAACGAGATTGCCGAGCTGTATTATCATCAACAGCTTCACTTACAACGATCACTTTTTGATAGCGTAATCGAATCATGTAGTCTACCAATAACTTGGAATAATGGTAGTTATCAGTAACGACCATGGGCCAGTTTAACTGATCAACTTGGCGATCTACCATCACGGTTGGAACGTGATTATCCAATAAAATCTGATAATCTGCAGCTCGTTTACTCATGGGTTGCAAAATCAAACCGTCCACTCTTAAGCTTAATAAACGTTCGATTTGTGACCGTTCTCGAGCAATTGAGTTATCTGAATTCATCAGCATTAGCTGATATTGCTGATTTTCAAAGACGGCGTCCGCACCTTTAAAAAGCATCGACGAGAAAATGTTTTCCACGTCAGCCACGATAACCCCAATCACAAAAGTCTGCTTTTTAGTAATCGCTTGAGCTTGTCGGTTCACATGATACCCGGTTTCCGTGATTGCCTGAGTAATTTTAGCACGAGTTTCTGCAGACATTTTCCCGTAACGTCCATTCAAGTACCGTGAGACCGTCGTCTTTGAAACCCCTGTTAACTTAGCAATATCATTGATAGTTGGTGTCGTCTTTTTTGCGTTAATGGTGCTCACCTCGGTTAACTTGTTTGCTTAATTATACGCTGAATCGCAATGTTAGGAAACCGCTACCCCATCATCAAGCATGCACCATAACCCTAATACTGATTTAACGTTTCAATTTTCTTCAGTAATTCGTCAAAACCTAGCTTTGATAAAGCAACATCGTTATTGTTCGTTCCATCAAATGTTCGATTTTCGAGATCATTGAAATCATCGATCAGATATTTAGCCATCAAAAAAACCGTAAGTCGTTCTTTTAACTGGCGTTCATAATTGTCGCAGTCTCGAAAATGTATCGTATTTAGTGCAGTATACGCAAACTGATTGGCATCTATCTGAGTACGTTGGGTCGCCATAGTTACGCCCCCTTCACCGTATTAACTGGCCATTCTGGTGCTTTCCCATTTAAAACCCGAATGACTTCTTTAGCCGAATCTAATGCCATTCGATTCATACATTGTGTCGTATTAGACGCAATGTGCGGTGTTAACAAGACATTATCTAACTGGTAAAACGGACTGGTCAGTGGCAATGGTTCTTCATCGAAAACATCCAGCGCCGCACCACCAATCGTATGGGTGCGCAATGCATCTACTAAAGCAATTTGATCAACTAGCGCACCCCGACCTAAATTAATTAAAACAGCATCGTTTTTCATTTGACCAAATTCATGTTCGCCAATGCCACGGGTATTGGCTGGTGTAACGGCCATGTGTAACGTAATGATATCTGACTCCGTTAACAACGTACTTCGGGTAACAAGCTCGCCCACTTCAGTAGATTCAACATATGGATCGTAAATCAAGATTTCCATCCCTAATCCACTCACTAGTTTAGCTAACGCCTGACCAATTCGGCCAAATCCCATGATGCCGAGCGTTTTCCCAGCAAGATCAAACCCCATATGGCGACTTTTGTAACTAAAATCACCCCGCCGCATCGCTGCCGTGTTAGCGGAAAGTCGTTTCGAAACGTCTAAAATTTCAGCTAATGTTGTTTCTGCGACCGTCCCCGCATTCGCATTAGGTGTAATCGTTACCCAAACACCCTGTTCTCCCCAAAAATCTTCGTCCAAATTATCATATCCAACACCGTGCCGGGCGATTACCTTTAAATTAGGCATCTGCTGAGCAGCCGCATTGCTGAAAGGATCGGTCATCAAGATCATACCGTCCACATTAGCAGCCTGCTTAAGGATCGTAGCTTCATCCTGCTGTGGTAATTCAACTAATCGTGCGCCATGTTTTGTTAAGTAGTCTTTGCCAACCTGAGCTAAGCCGGCTGGAATCGCAACTGTTTTTGTCATTAAAAATTCCCCCTATCGTAATAAATAGCCACCATCGACTGGCACCGTAACCCCAGTCACATAATCAGAAGCCCGACTCGCCAAAAAAACCATGGTCCCCATCAGTTCCGATGGATTCGCCCAGTGACCCGCTGGAATATGGGCTAAAATTTCCGTATTTCGTTCTGGATTATTTTGAAGTGCCTTTGTCATCGGCGTATCAATGTAGCTGGTGCAATCGCATTGACTTGAATATTGTCCTTGGCAAGCGCATCCGCATAGGCCTTAGTCAAACCAACGACCCCATGTTTGCTGGCAGTGTAGGGAAAGATGTATTTCCCCGCTCTAAACGATTGCATAGATCCAACGTTAATAATTTTGCCAGAACCTTGAGCCGCCATTTTGATTGCCGCCTCATGCGCCAGATAGTAAGTCGCACTCAAGTTTAAATTGATTACTCGTTGCCAGTCAGCATCCTTGAAATTCTGCCATTCATTACGAATTTGAATACCAGCATTGTTAATTAAAATATCTAAGCGTCCAAAGGCCGCAATTACCGCATTAACAATGTCCTTTGCGGCGCCATCCTCCGTGATGTCTCGTTCCAAAAATTGAACTTCAGCCTTATTGTCAGTGGCAAATGTCCGAGTTTCGATCCAACCTTGTTGATCATAACTAACAATAAATACCTTCGCGCCTGACTTCAGCATTGCCTTAGTGTAATTGGCACCTAAGCCAGATGCGCCGCCAGTAATGAGTGCTACCTTGCCATCTAAACGAAAATAATCGGTACTAAACGTCATCTTAATTGCCTCCTAAAATCCGTAAATCATCCTGTAACGCAGTTAAAGTTGTTGGATATTCCAATGCTACTGGTAATGATGAATCAAATTGCTGTAATGCTGCTTGCCAATCAAGTTCTCCTTGATCAAATGGTACGGTTGCTGGCCGTCCTTTCGCATTCAATACGTAACTCTTTAGATGTACGAAACGAGTGTATGGCAGTAATGTTTTCGTGGCCATTTCAGCATCTCGGTTCACAAAAATCCAGTTTCCCAAGTCGTTTACAAAGCCAACTTTGATTTTAGTGGTATCAAATCGATCAAAGAAATCCTTTAATTTTTCTGGTTCAGTATGTTCTTGCGTTTGATCATTTTCCAAGTTCAGATGGATGCTGGCCGGTAAAATACTAGTCAATTGTTGGCTATCAAATTCTTGACCTGAAACGTAATCCCCCAACGTCATCTTGATATAACTAGCACCCAAAAGTTTGGCTTCCCCGATAATCTGTAATAATTGCGGGTTCAATTGCTGGTTAATAAAAAGGTTCTCTGGAACTGAATAAAAGTAAACTAGCTGATGCTGTAAACGAAGTGCATTTAGGGCGTCCAATTCGGCTAATGACCCATCGCCGAATTCTCGGCGTAGCTCAATCGCGTGACAATCGGTTGCTAAGAGTTGCTTGACTAGTTCAAGCTGTGATTTTCCCTGATTGTGTTCTGCTTGAAGTACGAGCGTGTTAAGTACAAGTAATGGTTGTGTCATGAAGTGTCACTCCTTATCTGATGATCTAAATGTGGCAATTTAGGAAGTCGATTGCTCTTTAGGTTTACCGGTTTCCTACAGTGACAATCATAATCATCTAACCGTAAAAGTCAACGCTTTTTTCGTCTGCTAATCATCAATTAACGCCAGTGTTCCTATAATATGTCCGCTAATTGAGGCGGTTCAATTTATTAATAACATCGATATATTCAGCCTTTTTCACTTTAAAGGCGCTGGCAATTGCGGCCTTTTCGATAAACTAACCACCTCTACCAAACAAGCAAAATGATTAATTTTTAAATTTATGTTTGACAGTGAGCAAAGTTATCCTGTATACTAAAGTTACTTTTTAGGTTTACCGGTTTCCTTAACGATAAAAGACACCCAGTTAAGGAGGACTAGCTATGTTAAACACCATCATCGGGTTATTATTACTACTCACATTCGTGGGCTTCATCATTTTTGTTATGCGTGGTGGTAACATCATGATTGGATTTTTGGTTATGGCGCTACTATGGACGGTTATCGGAGGCATCCCATATAAAGAGGCCATTAACAATATCTTCTCACAACCTGCATTGGATTATGGTTCAACGATCATGGTCATTGTTTTTGGTTCATGGTTTGGTCGCGTGTTAGTAGATACAGGCATCGCGGGCGAAATCAGTGAGCAAACTGTTAAGGTGAGTTATAAACGACCAATCACCGCTACTATTCTGATTTGTTTTGTAACCGCTTTTATTTTTACAAGTTCTTACGGTGTTGGCGCCGTAATTGCAATCTCTGTTATTCTGCTACCCATTCTAGAATCTCTCGGATTATCTGAGAATGTTGCTATTACGGCTTTTGTAATGTCAATCGGCGCACCAATGTACGTCAACATTGTAATTATCAAGCAACTGCAATTATTCTTTCCTAAAGTCATTTACGGTGCCAAATACCTGACTTACGGATTCTCTGCAATGTTCATTCAAATGCTGGTCGTTGTTGTCTTTATTCTCTTACACGCAAAGTCAATTCATAAAAACGAAGCACCATCTGAAGCTGCAACGTCTACCGAACCAGACAAAAAAAGAGTACCCAAAATTGCGTATATCTTACCTATTTTTCCAGTTTTCATGAACTTAGCCTTTCAATGGCAGCCCATTCCGGCATTAATGATTTCCATCTTCTTAGTCCTATTAATTACTGGCAAACTAAAGAGTTATAAAAGTGCCATGAAAATTATCAACGACACTATCAAACAAGCGATTACCGACATTTCAGGATTGATCATCATGTTACTTTTTCTAACCATGTTCAGTGCTGCGGCTGTAAAAAACACGGCCCGCTTTAGTGGCATTCTTCAAGCCATCGTTCCTCATAATCCATGGGTCTTAGCAATCGCATTCGGTATCTTAGCACCACTGGCACTATTCCGGGGACCCTTAATGGTTTGGGGCGCCGGTTCTGCCACTGCCGCCGTATTAGCAGCTACTGGTTTCTTTAATCAATACTTTGCCTTCGCCGTAATCTTGGTGCCTGGCGTCTCGATTGCGATTTCTACTTGTATCACCCAATCATGGAATTTATGGATCGTTGAAAACTACCAGTTGGAAGTAAAACAGTTCTTGAAAACTGGTGTACCGTTCGGCTGGATCAGTAGCATTTTAAATCTACTGTTGGCTGCTGCGATGTTTAATTAGGAGGCACTTAATGCAACTCATTTTTGGAACTTACACCAAAGGCTTATTTACTAGCAATCTAAATCCGGAAACGGGTCAGTTAACAGACCCAATCAAAATTAGTAATTTAGAGGAACCAACCTACTTCGACCTCACCACTAACCAACAATTACTGACAGTGGGTCGTATCGGCCAACGTGGTGGCGTCTTTAATTACAAAACTGAAGATCATCAACGTTGCTACCATTAGATCAAGCTACAACGGACGGCCCCACTCCCGTCCATGTCCAGGTAATAAATAATTTAGCGTTGGTCAGCAACTATCAAACTGGCGTTGGTCAAATCTATCAATTAACTCCAGATGGCCAACTCGCTCTAACCGATCAGTTCCAGCGAAGTGGAAGCAGCGTTCTCCCGCAGCAAGCTACCAGTCACGTGCATTTTATGACTTTAGCACCCGATGGACGGTTATTAGTATTAGACCTAGGAACCGATGAAATACTGACCTACGATTTTGATCGAAGCACGGGTCAATTAGGTAATCAGGTTGCCAGCTTCCGAACACGTCCCGGTTTCGGACCCCGACAGCTCTATTTTGATCGACATAACAGTAATGATGCGTATGTATTAGGTGAATTAGCAAGTCAAGTGGCAGTATTACACTACTCATCGGATACCGGCACGTTTACTCAGCGACAACTTATTAGTACCCTACCTGATGACTGGATTGGCAATACTGGTGGAGGTGCCATTCAATTATCGGCCGATGGTCAATTTTTGTACGCTTCAAACCGCGGTCATGATTCAATCGTCATCTATCAAATTCAACGAATCAGCACTGGCCCTCACCTTCAATTAATTGATATTATCAGTTGTCACGGCGTTTTTCCACGAGATTTTTGTTTAACACCCGATGGCCAGTATCTCGTTGTTGGTAATCAAAAAAGTAGCTCAGTAGTAACGTTTTGGATTAATAACACCACTGGTCGCTTAACCATTATTGATAAAATCAATGTACCGGAACCTGTTTGCGTTAAAGTAAATGCATAACCGTTTAATGAATGAAAAAAATTGACCTTAAACTAGCTCATATATCTGAGTAGCTTAGGTCTTTTTTAGGGCCAACGTTATCACACACCATATTCAAAATGATAAGCAATTATAGTTGTTTTACGTTGTTCAGTGGCACCAACTCATTAAATTTTTAAACCATCTCGGTTAATCGTTGATTTTTGACGGACAAAATTGATAATCCAAAACTAATGTTAGATACCTAAAATTCTACCTTTACCCTACATCCTTCCCAGATTATACTAAAACTATCTACCGAGGAGGATTTTAACATTGCAAAGTAAATTAGTTTTAGGAATTTTAGCTTTCGGCCTAACATTAGGGGCGCCTACTTTTAGTACTACAACCGCTCAGGCTAAACAAAAGGTATATCACACGACACCGTCTTATTTACGTGGAACTTGGTATTACTATAACGGTGGTTGGCAACGGGCAAAAATCACCGCGCATACCTTTCGCTATAATGATTATGTATATGGCGGACATCAATACGTTACCAGTAACCATCTCGAAGTCGATAGCTATAATCGGGCTCACCATAGTTGGAGCATTATGGATTCTCGCTCCGAGGGTGGTAACAGTGTTTACCGTGGTGGCAAGATGAAGATTAACGGTAAATATCACCAGGTCATGATTGTTGATGGCACTATGTTATTCACTCATTTTAAAACGAAGCATCATAACACCATTCCAAAACGATTACGTTCATTTTAATTCAAAAAAGCGGATGTCCTCCATCATTGAGAACATCCGCTTTATTAATACACTACAATTACATCCGCAATCTTTCTTTACGTTTATAACGTCTAGAATTCAATCTCTTATACAGTGAAAAGGTCTGGAACCACGATCAACGATCGTTGTTCCAGGCCCCTCTAAAAGTTAATTCTAACTTACTTGCTCAACAGTGCCTTAACCGTCTTGTTAACGATAGCGCCATCAGCGCGACCCTTTAACTTAGGCATTACGGCACCCATGACCTTACCAAAGTCGCCCATTGAGCTGGCGCCGACTTCAGCAACCGTATCGGTCACGATTTGCTTCACTTCGTCTTCGCTCAATTGCTTTGGCGCGTACTTTTCAACGAGTGCGATTTCAGCATCCAACCCGTCAACTAAGTCTTGGCGGTTGGCAGCGGCGAATTCTTCGCGTGATTCTTTACGTTGCTTGAGTTCCCGTGACAAAACGGTTAACTCATCGTCGTCGGTCAAGTCATGACCCAACTTTACCCGTTCGTTCGTTAAAGATGCTTTGATCATTCGAATCACGTTCAAAGCAACCTTATCGTGGGCCTTCATGGCCGTTTTCAAATCTTCAGTTAATGTATCTGATAATGACATTGTTGGAACCTCCCAAAAATTTTCATGATGACTTGTCACTCCTATTATACCCGTATTTGGTCAAATAGGACACTTCACGCTTCAATCGTTCAAAGCCATCAAAAAAGTCCCCATTGAAACAGGGACTTTTTAAAAGCAATTAGAAACGCTTCTTGTTCTTACGTTTTCTTGCTGCTTCTGATTTTAATTTCTTCTTAACACTTGGCTTTTCATAAAACTCACGTTTACGGTATTCTTGTAAAGTACCGCTTTTTGAAACGGTTCGTTTGAAGCGCCGAAGAGCATCGTCAAGAGACTCGTTTTTGCGAACGACTGTCTTTGTCATGTAAATCCCTCCCTCCGAGCTCAAGTAGTAACCGTCTGAAATCAAGCAACACAAAAGCACTCGTTCCAACAGTTCTTTTTAATTATACCTACCAAAGGTCTCCCCGTCAATAACTGTTCACATTTTATCTCAACTTTTTATAACTTTTATTAACGGCGTTCACTTAATGGTCTTTTGATCGCCAAACCACTGTAACCCGCTGTCACAATCCACCGATTATCGTCGACTATGGTAGAATAAAGTTAAACGCAATTTATGGAGGCATCAGCTTTATGGCAGAGACACCCGAAATTGAAATTTTTCTGATTTCCGATTCATCTGGTGAAACTGCACTGACCGTTGCACAAACGGCAGTGGCACAGTTTCCCGATTTAAAAGTGAAGTATCAACGGTTTCCGTTCATCCAAACCGCATCGATTCTGAGCGGCATTTTAAACCTCGCTGCTAAGAATAACGCTGTACTTTACTACACACTTGTAACCCACCCGCTCAGCGAACAGGTTGCCGACTTCGCAGCCAAGCACAACCTGCAATCATTTGACTGTATCCAACCGGCGATGGCCGTTTTGGCAAACCGGAGTGGCGTCAAACCCGCCTCAATTCCAAGCATGAACCATAACCTGACCGATACGTATTTTGACCGCATCAGCGCCATGGAATTTGCAGTGGCTTACGACGATGGTAAGGACCCCGCTGGTTTGTTGAAGGCTGATCTTGTGATTCTAGGCGTTTCCCGGACATCTAAAACCCCATTATCGCTTTTCTTAGCCAACCGGGGAATCAAGGTGGCCAACTTACCACTCTCGCCAAAGTCGCAGTTGCCTGATGAAATCTGGCAGGTCAACCCTAAAAACATCATCGGTCTCACCAATAGTCCCAAAGTACTTCGGCGCATCCGGCAACAACGGATGATTTCATACGGTTTACCAGCCGAAAGTGCTTACTCTGACACTGAAAAAATCAAGCAAGAACTGGAATATGCCGATGAAATTTACAAGAAGATTGGTTGCCTAAAGATCAACGTTGCTAACAAATCCATTGAGGAAACGGCGACCTTGATTCTCGAAAGTCTTAACCTTGAACCAGCAGAAGTTGACACCATTCGCGACTAATCACACATGAAGTAGCAGTTGTTTGTTGAGCAACTGCTATTTTTTATGGTTCCTTAGCGAATTTTTGTTAAATTCCAGCGAAGCCTACTCAAATCAGCTTAAATCGAGTAAAATGAAAGCGGTTAATTAATTCGATTTCTGATTCATTGTAGCCATCATAAATCTAACGTAGGAGTGATGATTTTGAAAAAAATTGGCTTTTTAGTTGGGAGTTTGCGCCGCGGGTCCTACTCTAAAAAATTAGCGAAGACGCTGGCAACATTATTACCTTGCGACATGCAACCAGTAATGCTTGATATCAGCCAACTGCCCTTATTTAACGACGACCTCGACGTTGAAGGACCAACGCCAGCAGCTTGGGTGACTTTCCGGGAACAAGTCGATGCCATTGACGCGATGGTCATCGTGACCCCAGAGTATAACCGATCTATTCCAGGGGTACTTAAAAACGCTATGGATATCGGCTCACGGCCAGGCAATCATTTTTACGGTAAACCAGCGCTAGTTGTCTCTAATTCAATTGGATCAGCTGGCGGTTATGGGGCCAACCACCACCTTCGCCAAACCTTCACTACCTTAAACATCATCCCGGTTCAACGACCTGAAATGTATATCGGTCACACCAACACGATGTTTGATGAGCACGATTTAGTGAAAAATCAAGGCACCTTAGACTATCTGCAATCCGGCATCCGGGCTCTGGTTCGGGTATTAACGTTGACGTCACTGGCTGACAGTGTGAACAACGTTTTGGAAGAAAGTACGGATCCCCTGTCACTGCAATTAGAACCCGGTCACTTTTTCCACAAAGACGATAATGATCAAATTGTTGCCGAAGTTAAATTTGAGTATCAAGACGACACCACAATTGTCATTAAAAGTACCGTGGTTGACGGTCAATTCCGTGGCAAGGGCATCGCCCGTCAACTCATTGCGCGTGTAATCACCTTTGCGCAGGTTTATGATTTGAAGATCGTGCCAGAGTGCTCGTATGCTAAGGCGTTCTTTGAAAAGAATCCAGAATACGCTAACTTGTTGCGTTAAGCACGAACAACTTTAAGCCTTAACCACCAAAAAAGCACGTTACAACTTCTTAACTGAAGCTGCAACGTGCTTTATTCATTTTCAAATTATTACTAATACAACGTTTTAACGTACGGTTTCATCGCCGTCACCAACGTTCCACTGTCAGAATTCTCCATCAAACTCACCGTCAAATACGTGTTTTTATCAGCATCCATCACCGCTAAGAACCCGTTCGTCTTACCGTTGGTATCTTGTGTTTGCTTCAACTCCGCCGTTCCGGTTTTAGCCGCAATGGTGTGGCCGGACAACACTAAGCCGTGAGCGGTACCAGTCGCATCGGAAACAACGTGGGTTAACGCCGTTTCAACCTTAGCCGCATCCTGCGCTGCAAAGACTCGCGTTCGTTTGGCCTTAACCCCCTTAATCAAGGTTGGCTGCTGCATGATGCCGTGGTTAGCAATGGCCGAATACATGGTTGCTTGTTGAATCGGCGACAGCAAGAGTTGCCCTTGACCATATGCAGTATCGGCCAGTAAGGTATCGCGATCAAGCTTCCCAGAATTAGAAATCTGCGCTTTGGCCATCGTGAGTGGTAAGCTACTCTGCGTCTTGAATAACGGATCAAGCCCTTTCAAATAAGCACTCGCTCCCATCTTCAACGCAACCTGAGCAAACCAGATATTATCGGAATTCACCAACGCCTGCGTCATGTTCTCACGACTATCCGCCACCGTTCGTGTGACTTGATAACTCCCCCAACTGGCGTCCTTTTGCCACTTCAAGCCATTGATTGATTTCGTTGTTTTAGACGTAATCGTTCTATTCTGTAGCGCAATCGCCGCCGTTAGCATTTTAAACGTTGACCCCGGGGCGTACCGTTGGGCAAACCGACTCACGAACGGTAAGTTTTTATCGTTGGCGTACTGATCATAGTCGGTTTGCGAAATGCCGTTCACAAACTTATTGGGATCATAGCTAGGACTGCTAGCCAAAACGAGTAATTGCCCATTATTTGGATTCATCGTGACAACACTACCAGCCTTGCTACCAAGTTGTTGATAAGCTTTCTTTTGCTGGGTAGCGTCAATCGTTAGCGTGAGGTCCTTGCCTGGCCGAGCTGAGTCTGTAATAAGGTGGTCGTTTCATCCCCATTTTGCAGATAGAGTACCCCGCCATCGGTCCCTGAAAGACGCTTATTATAGGTTTGCTCCAACCCCGCTTTACCGATTACATCGGCACTCGTCAGTTGCGGATCCTTTTTAATATCATCCGCCGTCACTTGGCCAACGTACCCAATTAACTGGGCAGCGGCCGACCCGAGCGGATAGGTGCGTGAATCAACGGTTTGATAATCGACCCCCGCTAGTGTCGGCGTCTTAGTGACCACTTTAACTGGCACCAACGTTTTCGGCGTAACCCAGGATTGGTTGACCAACGTTTTGAGGGTTGCGAGTTTTACGTTCCAAGCTGTAGCGATTTTTTGTAAGTTTTGATTTCGTTTGGCGCCACTTCCCAGATTACCGGGAATAATACCAGCCTGAACCCGTTTCCCATTCTTCGCTAAGAGTTGGTGGTGCCGATCATAAATCTGTCCCCGCGTGGCCGTCACCGTTCGAAGCTGAATGACGTCCTTGCCTGACATGCTGGGTAAGATCATTTTCGGTGACCAGCGAACCCGCCACTGTTGGCCATCTTTAACAATGGTGGTGCGGTAATGTTGCGGCTTTAACTGCCCAATTTTAGTGGTAATAGCCGCAGTGAACCGCAAACTGTACGTGTCGCCAGACTGCTTTTTGACAGTTTGATTGGCAATCTTGATTTTGCTGACGCCCATCCGCGTGAAGGCAGCGGTATTTCGCGTTGCTAGTGATTTAGCTGTATAGCCCTTCAAGTGCTTGGTATCAACTTGCTGTGCTAATTGCGTTGATTTTTGGTTTGCAAATGCCGTGACGTAGCGCGTTGCGGTTTGCTTAACCGCGTGTTCAGTTCGATAGTGGTCGTACGTCACCCCACCTGCAATGGCTAAAATGACAACGCCCGCTCCAGTGATGATGGCGAGTTTCTTATTCATCTGCTTATCCTCGATTTTATAAGTTATCGTTAATTGCAGTTATTATACTGCTTTTAGATCCCGGTTAGCGTAATATTTTTCGATAAATTTCACTTACCGAATTGGCTGTGTGCTTCAATGCTTACGCCGACCAATTTTCATTCAGTAAAACTCAAAAACCGGCCAGTCTCACGTCAAACAGAGAACTAGCCGGCACTCACAAACGCTTACGACAGCCCTTCATCAAAGGTTGCTTGCGCAATCACATTCGCTTCAATATTTGGATTAAATCGTTGTTGCCGCAACATCGCCACTTCGTAACCGTATGGCGGTAACTTCTTTTTCTTGTTTTCAGGATCAGGAATGACCCACGGTGTTTCCATGATTTTAGGTACGCTGGTCAAAGCTGGGTGATGGGCAACGGCATTTAGCGCCTCAAACCCAATCGTCCCAAGTCCGAGAAGTTCATGCCGGTCCTTGTGACTCCCTTGTGGATTCTTAGAATCATTCAGGTGAACCACCTGAAGCCGATCCAAGCCAACCACGTCATCAAAATGCTTCAAAACACCATCAAAATCACCAACAATATCATAGCCCGCATCGTTTGTGTGACAGGTATCAAAACAAACCGACAGCTTATCATTATCGTCAACTTGTTCAATAATTTGAGCAAGTTGTTCAAAGGTAATGCCAACTTCAGTTCCCTTACCCGCCATGGTTTCCAACGCAATCTTAACCGTTTGATCCGGGGTAATAATTTCGTTTAAACCGGTTGCGATTTGCGCGATGGCCGCATCTGGACCGGCACCAACGTGGGCTCCCGGATGAAGCACGATTTGCGTTGCACCGAGCGCTTGGGCACGTTTGACTTCTTCGCGTAAGAACTCAACGGCAAACGGGAAATTTTCGGGTTTGATCGTGTTGCCTAAGTTGACCACATAAGGTGCATGAACAACAACTTGTTCAATACCATGCGCCTTCATGTACGCCTGACCCGCATCAATATTTAACTCGTCAATTGGCTTGCGACGGGTATTTTGTGGTGCCCCCGTATACACCATCATCACGTTTTCATCGTAACTCGCTGCTTCTTTGGCTGAACCAAGGAGCATCTCCTTACCCTTCATGCTGACGTGTGACCCAATTAATAATGTCATTTTTGAAATCCCCCATTCATGACAGCAACCACTTGTTGGGCTGCAGTGCCGGTTTCCCACTCACAGTATTTTTGTTGAAAGGCCGCTAACTTTGGTCGATAAGCCGCAAAATCATTGGCTTGTGCAAACTCGTCCAACGCCTGCATCATCTGACCCTCATCCGTTGCCAAAGGTCCCGGAATCTCAGCCTGATAGTCAAAGTAAAAGCCTCGCAGTTGATCCCGATAATGGGATAAATCATACGCATAAAACAACATTGGTCGGTCTAGGTTCGCAAAATCAAACATCACCGATGAGTAATCGGTGATCAGTAGATCGGTAATCAAGTACAACTGGGCAATATCAACATCCGCTAAAATTTTAACCCGGTCTTCGAACCCCCGAATATCAATGTGATCTTTAACGAGGTAGTGTGGCCGGATCACCAACACCGTTTCCGCACTCACATGGTTGAAAAAGGTTGCTAGATCAAACGGTAATTGGAAGTGATACTGCCCCGTTTTAATCGCATCATCATCCCGCCAGGTTGGCGCATACGTCATCACCGTGGCGTTGGCATCACCCACCAATTGAGATTTCAGCTGTGCTACCACTTCGGGTCGGTTATCCCGGTATAACACGTCATTTCGAGGATACCCCACGGCTAAGAAGTGGTTGTTGAATCGAAATGCGGACTTAAAAATTTCGCGTGAATAAGCATTTGGCGCAATCAAGTAGTCCCAACGACTGGCCTCTTGCGTAAACTGCTTCGCGTAGTTTTCAGTAGTGGTGCCCGGTATCGCCACGTGCTCAATGTCGGCCCCCAACCGTTTCAGCGGGGTGCCGTGCCAAGTTTGAATGTACGTGGTACCCCGGTTCTTTCGCCACCAATTGGGTAACCGGGAGTTTAGCACCCAGTACCGGGCGTGGGCCATTAACCACACCCACTTCAACGAAAACCGCTTCACCAGCTGAATATCCGGATACTGTTCTTGTAGTCGCCGATAGTGCCGTGGCTTGACGCCAAAGTACGCTGTTTGCGCCATTTCTGGGTGTTCTGCCACTAACTCTCGGTAAATTGCGGCCGGGTTGTCGTTGATATCGTTACCGTTAAAGCTTTCAAACATAACTAACTTCGGATTTGTCGGGATACAAATAAACCCATCGTTCAACACGATGAGTCCATAACGGATCACGATCTTCAATCCCTGAATCACTTGACGCTTCAGTTGTCTGATTGACATCGTTCTCCTCCTAAATTAAATTAAATCAACGAACCGTGACCGGAACTTGTAGTGCAGGTGCGACCCAACGAGCAGGAAGAATAGCACGAATAACCAAAATTCCAAGGTCAACGTTGGCCGTTGCCAGAACCAACCTTGGCCCATCAATGATTCCCGGAAGCCGGAAACCACGTAGAAAAATGGGTTCAGTTGTAAGATTCGCGTCACGATTGGTGGAAAGGCGCCTGATTCAAAGTTAAACAGCACGCCAGATAAGTAAAACAGCATCCGCATCACGGATTGTAAGAGCACATGATAATCCCGAATCAACACGGAAACGGCTGAGTTAAAGATCCCAAACGCCAGTAAGAACACAAGCATGCAGATAAAGTAGTAGATGGATTCAAACCAGTAGATGCTTGGCCGAATCCCGTATAACAGACTCACGACAACTGAAATCACTAACATCGTCCAAAACGAACTCAGGTTAGACACGATTTTAATCGTTGGTAAAGCCGATACCGGGAACTTCATCTTTGACACCATGCCGACCCGCTGGTAGATACTCTTTGACGCATCCAAGGTAGCTCGGTTCATGAAGAACCAAGGCGTGATCCCAATCATCATCCAAGGCAGGTAATCAACACCGTTACTTTGACCGTGCTTTAACCCGACCCCGAACACTAACCAGTAGATACAAATTTGAATCAACGGGTAAAGGTATTCCCAAACCATCCCGAGATAATGGCTTTGATAACTTGCCCGGTCTTCGTAACTCGAAATCCGGAAAATGATCCCCAAACTGTGAAACTGCTCTTTAAATAAGGTTATGACCTCTTTCAAAGGTTAACACTCCTTCAAGTTCACTACTCGTTCAAATACCGGTCGTAATGGGCAACCACACGTTGCGTTGCGTGACCATCATTATAGGTATTCCAATAGCGATTAAATTTTGAAACGTCAGTGGCCTGGTCCGCCAGAATCGCCTGTTTCAACTCAGCAGGCGTTCGTAGCGGTGCCGCGGGTAACCAGCGCAAAAAGTTGGGCTGGATACCGGGATTGTGTTGATAGTCCTCTAAATCTGACATGTAGAATAGCAAACTATGAGCGGTGGGTAACAGACTATAGTCAAAAGCAACCGACGAGTAGTCCGTAATCAGTGTTTCAGCAACGGTCAACAGATCCGTGGTTGATAACTGCGGGTAAAACCGAATCCGCGAATTCGCCATCTGCTGACATTGTCGTTCAACTTGCTGCATCACGGGGTGGAGTTTCACCACGACGACTGCGTTATCATCTGCCATGAGCGCTTGTTTTAGGGCTGCTGACAGCTCAAAAGTTCGGTCTTCACGGTAAGTTGGCGCGTACAAAATGACCCGGTGGTGCCGTAAATCAGGCGCCACTTGGTCAATGCGCTCAATTGCTGCATCTCGCCATTCTTTTGACAAAAACCGGTCTGATCGCGGATACCCAAGTAACTGCATTCGGGTCGCCGGTACCCGGTAACTCTCTTGAAAAACCGTTCCCATCGCTTCTGACGCCACCACATAGTCATCAAACTGATCATAAACGCGTTGAAACCGCCGTTGATCAGCTGAAGACCGCAGTTTTGTTTGAGGATCCCCCCAACCAAACTGTTTAATGGCGCCGTTTGCGTGCCAGAGTTGCACGATTTTAGCGTGCCGCGGGTGCAATAAACCACCTAAGAAAGCATAGTAGTTATCGCAAAAAATTAACTGCGCCCGCATTAACACTGGCACCCCCGTCGCGATAAAGTGTAAATTATCACTAAAGGGTACTACCTCAACCCCGTTAGCCGCCAACTGCGCTGCCTCAACCGCCACGTTGTCGGTAAAAGACAATCAAATGTTGACGTTGTCCTAATTGTTCCGCCAATTTTAGGATAAAGCCTAAGTTATTACCGAAACTCATGAGGTAAATAACGGGGCGTCTTTTGGTACGGCCGAAATACGTTAACATCGACATGAACCGTACCAACCAGATATAGATTACTTTCAATACAAATCACCAATTTCACTGATTTTCATTCTACTCGTTCCCACAAGTGAAACGGGCACAACATGGTATTATACCACACGGGTAACGGGACTTGAGGCTCTTTAGGAAATTATAATCTAGTGGTGTGACGTTAACTTCATATTCAGGGCATCATCCGCATTATCGCCTGAATAGATTGCATGCTTCAAAAACGCGCCGCATCACGATTTAATAGCGCTTATCTCAAAAAAACGGTCGACCCTCATTTAGGTCAACCGCCAATATCGTTTATAATTTAGGCTCATAAAAATGGCCCAGTACTTTATAAATTTCTGAAACACTCACGAACGCTTTAGAATCCGCCTCTGACATGGCTTCCTCTAAATCAGGCATCTCATAGCGCGAAATCACCGTAAACAAAATCGTCTTGGTGTCGTGGTGATAAGCCCCTTCCGCATCGTGAACGATCGTAATCCCCCGCCGAATGTGATTTTGAATCGAATCAATCACCGTTTTCGGTCGGTCGGTAATAATCATGACCTGCATCAATTGCTGTCGCGTATAGGTCATATCCATGACCCGCGCATTCACCACTAAGCCAATCGCGGAATAAAAGGCGTAGGGCCAACCATACAGAAAACCGGCCGCAATAATGATCAGTGAGTTAAAAGCAATGTTGATCGTCCCAATCGAACGCCCGGTTTTACGGCGAATCACGATACCTAAAATATCAAGGCCCCCGGTAGAGATCCCGTTCTTCAAAGCTAAACCGGTCCCGAAACCGTTCACGGCGCCCCCGAAAATTGCACAGATAATCGGATCAGTCGTCAAGTGAACTGGATGAATCATCTTGATCATCAAACTAGCCAAGAAAACCGTGATCACCGTATACACCGTAAAATTATGGCTGATTTGCCGCCAAGCTAGAATAAATAATGGCACGTTCAATAGGAACAGCCCCAACGCCGTTGAAATCACGATTGGCGATTGACGTTCCGTTATCGTGGTCACCAATTGCGCTAACCCAGTGATTCCCGATGAATAAATGTGACCCGGTGTCCAGAAAAAGTTCATTGCAACAGACACTAAAATTGCGTAAATAAAAGCAGTCGATAGTTTACCAATTGACTGGTGGCGCTTGATCAAGCGCTGTACGTCATCCATAATATCTCCTTTAATCTTTACGAAAGTGACATGACATCACTCCCCGTTACTCGTTACCTTAAATTAGTCTATCACAACTCCTCTAAGGTCGCCGACTAAACCACAATTTTTAGCGTTCTATTATCATGGAACCGGTTACTGCCAGTGACTTTTAACAAACCCTTCGCGTCCAGCAGCTTCTTCCATCGCAAAACGTTCGGAATTTTTGCGATAAAATTCTTGGTGTTCTTCCTCAGCTTCATAAAATGGTTGGGCATTCTCAATCGTCGTCACGATTGGGGCGTCAAACCGACCACTTTCTTCAAGCTGCCTCTTGGAGGCTTCCGCAACTTGACGTTGAGCAGCATCCTTCACAAAAATCACTGGCCGGTAGTTATCACCCGGTCTTGGAATTGGCCCATCGCATCGGTTGGGTCAGTTTGTTGCCAGTAAATTTCAACCAATCGTTTATATGACATAATCGTTGGGTCAAAAATGATTTTAACTGCTTCGGTATGCCCCGTTTCATGGCGCTTCACTTGATCATAGGTTGGATTAGGCACTGTCCCACCCGTATACCCCGAGATTACTTTCTCAATGCCGGGTTGGGTATCAAAGGGTTTGACCATGCACCAAAAACACCCACCCGCAAAAATTGCCGTTTCACGCGATTCACTCATTCTAATCACCTCTAAAGTTAATGATTCTATCATACCGTAATTAACCGAGAACTACCAGAATTTCACCACTAGTAGCACTCTTGATACAGTTGCGCCATTAACACCTGAACCCCGTTTTCTAGTGCTTCGGGTGAGGTATATTCTGCAACCGAATGGCTAATGCCCCTATGACTCGGGACAAACAGCATCGCGGTTGGCACCTTGGCGTTCATCATCTGAGTATCGTGAGCCGCCCCGGATGGCATGACCCGGTACGCCAACCCGCGTTGCTGACAGATTTGTTCAAATTGACCCATTAATCGAGGATCCATTCGAACTTCTGGATAACTAGCTGTCACCCGTTTCAAGTCAACCCGAACCTCATTTACATCCGCTAACAGTTGTCGAATCACTTGTTCAAATTCATCAACGACTCGGCGTTGCGGGTGCCGAATATCGATCGTAAACCGTACTTGTCCCGGAATCACGTTAGATGATCCTGGACTGACCTCAAGCTGACCAACTGTGAAAACGAATGGTTCACCAACCTGATGTGCTTGCTCGTCCAATTGACTGATGACCTGAACAGCAGCCATTAACGCATCATGACGAAGATGCATCGGCGTTGTGCCTGCATGATTCGCTTCACCCGTAAGCGTAACGACAAACTCCTCTAGTTCGCAGATCGTCGAAACCACCCCAATATCGTCATGGGTCGACTCAAGTAATGGGCCTTGTTCAATGTGAAGTTCCATAAATTCATCGGGAAGCGCCTGTTCAGTTTGATTAAAGTGCTCGCTTAACGATTGAACCGCCTGTTGCCGGGCATCGTTAAAGGTCACGCCTTTTGCATCCGTTAATGTGTCATCCGTTTCGGCAACCCCCGAATAATGCCGTGACCCAGTAAAGCTAACTGGAAAACGACTACCTTCTTCCTCGCTAAACGCAATTGCCATCATCGTTCGCTGCGGTTGACCTAATCGTGCCACCAACCGCGTCATTGCGAGTTGGGCAGCAACGATGCCGTATGCGCCATCATAGTGGCCGGCGTGCTGCACTGAATCAATATGCGATCCAACAGCAACCGTTCCCGACTGACTGCCTGGATAGGTTAAAAAACCATTGCCATAACTGTCAATCGTTGCCTGCATCCCCTGCTGTTGTCCTTGACGCAACCACCAAGTCATTGCCGCAACCCAAGCATCATCGTAAACTAACCGCGTTACTGAGCCATCCGGCAATTGTCCGAACTGACTTAACGCTTCTATATTTTCCGTAACCGACCGTTGACCTGACATTCCGCATCACGCCCTTAGTTATTTTTAATCTTCTTTAGATTACCGCTTAGTACAATTCGGTTCAACTGTTGTTTTTTAATTCAATTTCAACAGATTGCTCAAATTCATCATCTACTTTACATAACAAAAATTATTCAAAGTAATATTGGCAATCAATTAAACTACTATCGTTTGTGTCCAGCGTAAGTGTGCGGAGCTTGTGAAACTTGGCTTCGTTGGCGCGTTAATCATGGGTGCTATTGTGGGCACAACCGGTCGGTCAGAAAATTTGGGCTGGAACGCCGTGGGCACGATTCTGAGCCGGAAAAACACGTCTCAGAATTCGGCCTTTCACTAAGCTGGAAGTTCACCAACTAAGTGAAATTTCACGGCTGAGCCTAATTTTCTGACCGACCTCTTGTTTGCGGGCTGTCGGCATCGGAAGCGCACTCCCGAAAATTTATCATGAAGGGTTAAACTGTCGGACGATGACAATTGCAAGCATCTCAGCAAATGTTGAATGGCAACGTAACGACGTCGGGTCAGCCGTACGTTCAAGCGAGTTGAGTCAATGTTCAGGCTAGACTTGTTCATCACGGAAATGACAACTACTGAATGATTGTGTTGTTTACCGAGTTAACATCAATCGCTGTCATACTGTAGCATGACGTCCAGTTAAGCACTTGAGATGGTCTACAATAGTGCCGAATTACGCCAACGTAAGATTTCGGTAAGCGGCTAGGTGGATGCTGTGTCGCGATAATTGGTGGTTGTTGGTGCTTTTCCCAACAACCGCCAATTATCGGGGACGAATTGAAGACTCGCACGTTTTTTGGCGTGGCTTCAATTCGAGGACTGAGACCGCCTTTTGGCTCAGACCGGCCCCATAGCAGGAACCTACCGCTTACCGGAATCGACAGTTTAAATAAATCACAGCATTTCACAAACTAACAGCAACGATGCTTACGCTGGACACAAGCAATAGCATAACACGCAAAAAAAACGGTACCCGCAAAAGAGCAGGTACCGTTTCAGAAATCAAATTTAGTCTTCAGTCTTGTTCACAAACAAGCTCAAGTCTTGCAATTGCTTATCAGACACTTCAGTTGGTGCTGAAGTCAATGGTTCAACGGCCTTCGAGTTCTTAGGGAAGGCAATGACATCGCGGATGTTACCACGCTTAGCTAACAAGCGGGCAAACCGGTCCAAGCCGATTGCGAGACCACCATGAGGTGGGAAACCGTAATCTAAGGCATTTAGCAGGTAACCGAATTGATCTTCGGCCCGTTCCTTGGTAAAGCCAAGGGCCTTCAACATCTTCATTTGTAACTCGCGGTCGTGGATCCGGATCGAGCCACCGCCCAATTCGAGACCGTTCAAGATGATGTCGTAACTTTGAGCGTAAGCCTTATGTGGATCTTCGCCTTCGTCCAAGTAGTGTTCATCGCCAGCCTTTGGCATGGTGAATGGATGGTGCGCTGGGACCCAACGCTTCAAGTCAACGTCGTAGTCAAACAGTGGCCAGTTAACGACCCAGAGGAACGCAAACTTGGATTCGTCGATCAAGTCTAAGTCCTTGGCAATCGTGCGACGTAGGTAATCCAAGGTTTGGGCAACAACCCGCTTTGAATCACAAGCAAACAACAGCATGTCGCCAGGCTTGGCGCCAGTCCGTTCAGTGATGGCCTTGTACAGGTCAGCGTTGTCCTTGAAGAACTTGGCGATTGGGCCGGTGAAGTTGTCTTCAGTGACCTTCAACCAAGGTAAGCCCTTAGCACCGAAACGATCGATGTGTTCAACGAACTTGTCGATGTCTTTACGTGAGTACTTATCAGCCCACCTGGTACGGCGATGGCCTTAACTTGGCCACCGTCAGCTAACACGTTTGAGAACACGTTGAAGCCAAGGTCGTCAACTAAGTCGCCCAAGTCCTTCAATTCCATACCGAAACGAACGTCCGGTTGATCGGTCCCAAAGCGCGCCATTGAGTCGTCCCAGTCTAACCGTTCGAATGGTAACTTCACGTCAACGTCCAACGTTTCCTTCATCACTTTAGCAATTAAGCCTTCAGTTAAGTCTTGGATTTCTTCGGCGTCTAAGAATGAGGTTTCCATATCGATTTGGGTAAATTCTGGTTGACGGTCCCCACGCAAATCTTCGTCACGGAAACAACGTGCGATTTGGTAGTAACGGTCAAAGCCGGCACCCATCAACAATTGCTTAAACAATTGTGGTGATTGTGGTAAGGCGTAGAAGTGACCTGGGTAGACCCGTGAAGGCACTAAGTAGTCCCGGGCGCCTTCTGGCGTGGATTTGGTCAAATCAGGGGTTTCAATATCAATAAACCCTTCTGAATCAAAGTAACTGTGAACTGCTTGAGTGATCCGGTTACGAATCATCAAGCCGCGTTGCATCTCTGGCCGACGCAAGTCTAAGTAACGGTACTTCAAGCGAAGTTCGTCTGAGACGTTGATGTCGTCTTGGATGTAGAATGGTGGGTTCTTTGCCTTGTTCAACAAGTTGATGTCGGTTACCCGAACTTCAATTTTCCCAGTCTTCATCTTGTCGTTGATTTCGTGTTCGGCACGCATCACAACGTGACCTTTGATTTCAATGACGTACTCGTTCCGAAGTTGATCGGCAACGGCCAAGGCGTCCTTATCGTATTCTTCACTGAACACGAGTTGAACGATGCCTTCGCGGTCCCGTAAATCAATAAAAATCAAACCGCCTAAGTCCCGGCGCTTTTGAACCCAGCCTTTAAAACAACGTCTTGATCAAGATATTGTTCGTCAACTAGGCCAGCGTATGTTGTTCGCTTCATAGTTGTGTGTCTCCTCTAAATTAGTTTTTAGTTAGTGCTGGCAATCACGTTCGCAAAGTCAGTTAACACATCATCGAGTGGTGCACTGACTTCGTTCCCGGTTGCCATGTTTTTAACGTGAATGGTGTTAGCAGCTAATTCGGCTTCCCCAAGGGTCAGCGTGTAAGCCGCGTTTAACCGGTCAGCCGTCTTAAATTGGGCCTTTGGCTTACGTGCAAGGTAATCACGATCAGCCGCAAAATCTTGTGAACGCAAGGCTTGAACCACTTTCAGCGTTGCAGCATCGGCAGCATCGCCGATACCAACCACGTAAGCGTCCAATTTCCGCGTATCAGGGAATTCGACCCCTTCCGCTTCCATCAACAAGATCAGCCGTTCCATTCCGAGACCAAAGCCAACCCCAGAAACTTCTGGACCACCCAATTCCTCAACCAGACCGTTGTACCGACCACCGGCACAAACCGTGGTGTAGCCGTGGCCTAACGCCTTTGAATCCACCATGAATTCGAAGATGGTGTGGTTGTAGTAATCTAATCCACGTACCATGGTTGAATCAACTTCATAGTCGATACCAAGGGCGGTTAACAATGCCTTCACCGTTTCAAAGTGGGCTTTGGCATCATCCGTCAAGTAGTCCAAGATCGATGGCGCATCCGCCACAAATTTTTGGTCCTGCTTATCCTTGCTATCAAGGACCCGCAATGGGTTCTTGTGCAAGCGAACCTGTGAATCTTCGCTCAATTCGTCAAAGTGAGGTTCCAGGAAGTCGATCAGCGCTTGCCGGTAATTCTCCCGGGTTTCCTTATCACCTAACGTGTTAATGGCGAGACGCAGATTGTTGATGCCGAAGTGCTTAAATAGGTCCATGCCCATTGCGATCACTTCAACATCCAGTGCGGGTTCGTCACTACCGAAAGCTTCCACCCCAATTTGGTGGAATTCCCGTAACCGACCAGATTGTGGCCGTTCGTAACGGTACATTTGACCCATGTAGTAGGTCTTGAAAGGCTTTTGAACTTCTGGGCCGTACAGTTTGTTTTCAACAAACGCCCGCACAACCCCCGCAGTGCCTTCAGGCCGCAAACTAATGTGACGATCTCCTTTATCCTTGAAATCGTACATTTCCTTGGTCACAATATCCGAAGTATCCCCAGAAGTTCGGGAGAAGACCTCGAAGTTTTCAAATAACGGCGTCCGAATCTCTTCGAAACGGTATTTCCGGAACACATCGCGGGCGATATTTTCGACGTACTGCCAGTGTTGCTTGCGCCGGGAAGAATGTCCGCCGTTCCCTTTGGTCGTTGGTAACGCATAGTAACTTCCTTTCTGATTATCGGTTCCACCGTGAAAAAAATAAAAAGCACCCTTGTTTTCACAAGGGTGCTTGGCACGGTACCACCTTAAATTTACTCATCCATAACGTTGGACACGAATAATCTGCATTATTCACCTCAAAAGTGTCTTCGTGACGCCCCCTGCTGTTTCCTTTCAGCTAACGGAAACTCTCTAAAAGTCGGCGTGTCACTACTGATCTTCGTCATCGGTGTTTCAATATTTGACTATAGACTAGATTAACCAGTTCCTAACTAAAAGTCAAGCAGATTCGCAAACCCTCAGTTACTTGGCTGCAAAATAGTTTGCTAATCCGCGCGTCACATCGACGGCAACCCGCTTTTGATAACTAGGACTTTGAATCGATTTAAAATCCTTAGCTGTGTTGATATAGCCCATCTCCAGTAGTAACGCTGGTCGTAAATTATCCCGAATGACTTCAAAGTTTCCCACCGCGATTCCCCGATTAGTTAACGGTAATCCAGTCAGACTGTGATTGACGGCTTTCGCTAACTTAAGCGAGGTATCGGCGTGGTAGTAGTACGTGGTAAACCCAGAGCCAAGGTTATTACTGGGGCTGGAATCAAAGTGGAAACTGATAAAGGCATCCGCATGGCGGTCAGTGGCCATCTCGGGTCGCGCGCCCAGTGATACCGTTTGATCACCAGTCCGCGTCATGATGACGTGCGCGCCCTTTGCCTCCAATTGCCGCTGAACCTGCTTTGCAATCTGTAATGTATAAGTTTTCTCATCGTGCTTTTGATCAATCGACAATGCCCCTGCATCACTCCCGCCATGACCAGGATCCAGAACAATGGTGGCATCGGACAAATTAGTCGCCGTTTTTACCGACTGCGTTTGGTTGATCAGCCAACTGGCAACCCAGCCAAAGTGGTGGTCATCGTAACGGATCTTGTACCAGTTATCCTGCTTTTTAACGATGTAGACCGCTTGGCCCTTTTTTAAAGTGGCCTTTTTTTGATAGTTAATGTTAGGTCCCGTTCGAACGTTAATATTATCGATCGGTGCAGTGAGCCGATCTTTACGAACGGTTTGAAACAGGGTGATACCCACCAACAGCACAACGATTGCGGCGATGGTCATCGGCACCCAGTATTTTTTTAAATCTTTCAACAGTTTGCCTCGTTTTCACGTTTTCTCACCATTATACGAGATAGTACTGGGGCTTGACAATTGCCAGTCGCTAATTATTACAAAATCATTAGTGTTTTTAGTTAACGTCCGGTTAGTGTTGGACAGCCCCAGTTTTGATTGTCGTTTGTGTCCAGCGTAAGTGTGCGAAATTTGTGAAACTTGGCTTCGTTGGCGCGTTAATCATGGGTGATATTGTGGGCACAACCGGTCGGTCAGAAAATTTGGGCTGGAACGCCGTGGGCACGATTCTGAGCCGGAAAAACACGTCTACAGAATTCGGCCTTTCACTA